>WTCK01000237.1 GCA_013138615.1 Candidatus Thorarchaeota archaeon
AAAGATTCCAGAGGAAGTCAAGAAGCAGGCAACAGAAGCTCTTCGCACGATTGAGGACGCAATGGGCATGAAGTTTGGTGACCCAAAGAATCCGCTCCTCGTTTCCTCTCGATCCGGTGCAAGGCAGTCAATGCCGGGCATGATGGAAACTGTGCTAAACATTGGGCTCACAACTAAAACGATTCCTGGCCTCATTGAGAAAACCCAGAACGAGCGATTCGTCTATGACACCTATCGGCGCCTGATTATGATGTACAGCGATGTCGTCATGGAGAAAGCTGAAGATATCGAGCCTGAAGAAGGGCATGGAATCAGGCATCAGTTGGAGTACATCCTTGATGAGATGAAGAAGGACGTCGGCTGCACTGCTGACACCTGCTTAAAGACAGAAGACCTGAAAGAGCTATGCACACTATTCAAGCACAGAGTGAAGGAGGTGCTTGGAAAGGAGTTCCCTGATGACCCGTGGGAACAGCTCTGGGGCGGCGTGAGTGCTGTGTTCAAGAGCTGGAACGGTAATCGCGCTATTGCATATCGCAGAATCGAAGGCATTCCTGATGAATGGGGAACTGCAGTTACGGTTCAAGCGATGGTTTTCGGGAACATGGGTGAAGACTCATCCACGGGTGTTGCATTCACACGCAACCCGGCTACAGGTGAGAATATCTTCTATGGTGAGTGCCTATTCAATGCCCAAGGCGAGGATGTTGTCGCTGGAATCAGAACTCCCAACCCGATGAATGAAGAGTCCAAAAATAGTCAGAATGAAACGCTACCCACAATCGAGGAGAGGATGCCGGAGCTCTACAAGCAGCTCCGTGATATTCGTGACATCCTTGAGGATGACGCCAAAGATATGCTTGACATTGAGTTCACTATCCAGACGGGAAAGTTGTACCTCGTTCAGCATCGTGTTGGCAAGAGGACTGGCACGGCGGCGCTCAATATTGCGACAGACTTTCTGAACGCGGGTGAAATCGACGAGGAAACCGCGGTTATGCGAATGGATCCTGAAAAGCTGGGGCAGCTGCTCTATCCGATTCTTGATCCTGATGCCGAGAAGAACGCGAAGGTTCTAGGAAAGGGATTGCCGGCGGGTCCTGGAGGAGCCTCTGGTCAAATTGTTTTCTCCTCAGAAGAGGCGATTGCTTGGGCGAAGAGGGGCAAGAAAGTCATTCTAGTACGAGAGGAAACAAGCCCGGAGGATATCGCAGGCATGCGCGCGGCAGAGGCCATCCTTACTGGTCGCGGGGGCATGACCAGCCATGCGGCACTCGTTACTCGAGGCTGGGGTAAGTGCTGCATAGTCGGTGCGTCTACACTGAGGATTGACACTTTGAACAAGAAACTGGTGGCTGAAGGAAAAACCTACGAAGAGGGTGATGTCCTAACACTCAACGGCACGAAAGGCTTGGTGTACGAAGGGGAACTCCCAAAGATTGACTCAACGCATAATCCACGCCTGCAGACATTCATGAAGATGGTCGACAAGTACCGGAAGATGGGAGTGCGTGCTAATGCGGATACTCCAGAGGATGCCAGAGTTGCATTGGATTTCGGCGCCGAGGGTATCGGTTTGCTGCGCACCGAGCATATGTTCTACGGAGAAGGCTCAGACGAACCTCTATTCCTACTACGTAAGATGATCGTGAGCGACACTGAAACCGAGCGAAGAGAGGCACTGGCAGAGCTTGAACCCTACGTCAAGAATGATATCAAGGGCACACTTGAGGTGATGGACGGACGTCCAGTCACAATCCGATTGTTGGATCCTCCACTGCATGAATTCGTGCCACAGAGCAAGTTCGGTCAAGAAAAGCTTGCACATTCACTGGGCGTAGATGTGGACGAAATTCGGAGGAGAGGAGAAGCACTGCACGAGAACAATCCGATGATGGGGCATCGCGGAGTGCGTCTAGGAATTACCTATTCTGAAGTCTATGAGATGCAGGTCCGAGCTATACTGGAAGCAGGAGCTGAGCTCATCAAGGAAGGCAAGAAAGTCCACCTCGAGATTATGATTCCAGTGACCGCTGGAGCAGCTGAACTCAGAGCGATGAAGATAACTGTGGAGAAAGTCTACGAAGATGTTAAAGAAGAACAGGGAATAGACATTCCGTTCCTTTACGGCACAATGATTGAAATTCCACGAGCCTGCATGCGTGCGGGCGATATGGCAAAGACCGCAGAATTCTTCTCCTTTGGTACAAATGACCTGACGCAGATGGGTTTCGGATTCAGTCGCGACGACATTGATACATTTCTGCCGCATTACCTTGACATGCACATCTTGAGAAACGACCCATTTCAGAGCATTGACAAGAGAGGCATCGGGCAGCTCATGGAGATTGCAATTGAGCGTGGCAAAGCTGAACGCCCTGGCATCAAGATTGGAATCTGTGGTGAGCATGGAGGCGACCCGCGGTCAGTGGAGTACTTCTACGGGATTGGACTAGATTATGTATCATGTTCCCCATATCGCTTGCCTTTGGCCAGATTGGCGGCTGCTCAGGCCGCTATCAAGGAGAGCAAGAAGAAATAGACTAGAGTGAGGGCACAAGTTCTCCATAATACGGAGCTTGAGCCTTCTACTTCTCTTTGTGCTAACCGAATCGCTAGCTTCTGCCTATGAGATTTCTCAGGTCCGGGAAAGCAGAACCAGAGCGGTGGCTGCGATAAGAGCGAAGAAAAATAGCCCAGGGTATAGTGCCCAACTCCATGTGCCCGTGATCAAAGTAACCGTGATTAGTCCGATCATTATTAGCGGTACCGTGAAGATGATGAATACCACCTCATTCTCCCTTTCTTTCAGGACGTTTCCCCCTCGAACTTGTGCTGTTTCGAAATCATATCACTGAGCATGATTAGCCCCTTGCAAAGTTATCAGTGTTTGGCATAAACAAGCACTTCATTGGGAAAGCAGCTACACGACGTTAACCTTTTATCTGGCCAATCTCGGCTTTTCGCAATCCAGACGAGGTTTAACAATGAAGCGGATACTGGTTACAGGCGCTTACGGACAAATAGGGACAGAACTGATTGGTGTGCTGAGGAAAAAATACGGCGGCGAGAATGTCATAGCCACCGGGAGAAAGAAGCCTCCAGAGGTTCTAACAAAGGATGGACCATACTACAGACTGGACATCCTCGACGAGAATCAACTGCATACAATGCTTGTCGATTACGATATCGACATCATTATCCACAATGCTTCAGTCCTGTCAGCAACGGGGGAACGGAATCCCCAGCTAGCCTACAGGACTAATGTGGAAGGCAGTTACAACATCTTGGAAGCTGTTCGAATACTGAACCTCGATCAAGCACTCGTGCCCAGCTCAATCGCCGCTTTTGGCCCGAGCACACCTCAAGACAATACACCGAATGACGTGATAATGCGCCCTACAACGATGTATGGTGTAACAAAAGTCTTCCTCGAATTGCTAGGTGAGTACTACGTTAAGCGATATGACCTCGATTTCAGGTCTCTGCGATATCCTGGAGTCATCAGCTCGGAAGCTCTTCCAGGGGGCGGCACAACCGACTACGCTGTAGAGATCTTCTACGAGGCGCTCAAGAACAAGAAGTACACATCATTCCTTGCCAAGGATGCGAAGCTGCCCATGATGTACATGCCTGACTGCCTGAAGTGCACAGTTGACCTGATGGAAGCAGACGCAAGCAAGCTTGTGCATCGCAGTTACAACATCACGGCAATGAGCTTCGCCCCTGAAGACATAGCTAACGAAATTAAGAAGCACATTCCCGAATTCGAGATAGACTATGAGCCGGACTTCCGTCAACAGATAGCTGAAACCTGGCCAAGGTCCATTGATGACAGCGTTGCACGTGAGGAATGGGGTTGGAAGCCTGACTACGACCTTGCATCAATGACGAAGGATATGCTTGAGAAACTATCAAAGAAGCTCGGTGTTAAGTACTAGTCAATCGCAAGCCGTATGGTGAATTATCCTTGAATAAACGTGCGCTGTATCTGTCCCTGCTCATCCTCTCAATCATAACAGCGTCCTCACTCTACCTATCATGGTCAGCAGATACTGGCCTTGGTGATCTCATCGTGGAGAGAATGGAGATAGAGAGTGATGCTGGAAGGCCAGTGAACTTTCTGGTTTATTCACCAAGGTATATCACGTATGGGCAGCCAATGCCAATCATCCTAACAACTCATGGCATAGCTGGCTCCAAAGAGGGGATGTACTCATTCAACATTGAACTCGCTAGACGCAATTTCACGGTGATTTCAGTCGACCTTGCTGGGCATGGTGACTCTGAGCTCAGCTTCGATTGGACAGACTATGCTACTTTAGCAGATGACTGCTACGCGGCGCTTCGCTATATACAGACAACTCGAGCTCATGTTGACCATGAGCTCTATGGAATGCTGACACACTCTCTTGGGCTCCAAGTCGCACTTGCAGTCAATGAGCTTGCCATCAAGCCTCATGCCTTTGCTGCAGTCGGTTACCTAGGAGACATAGACATTCGTGACACAGTCATATTTCCAGGCAATTTTCTGCTTGCATTGGGCGAGTTTGATGAGATGATATCTACTGACGACGCACTTGAAGCACTTAGAAGAGCCACAGGAAATGACTCCGCTGTAGCAGGTGTAACCTACGGATCTTTTGAGAATCAAACAGCGTACAAACTCGCACTCGCTCCCACCGAGCACGTGTTCGAAGCGCTTGATGCAACGATTGTAGCTGAGTCAGTCCTATGGTTAGTTCAAGCTTTGCAGGGAGAGAGCCAGGTCAATCGCACTCTTCCCATGTACGAACAAGTCTATCAATACAAGGTTATTGCAACAGCAACTGCGCCATTGGGTTTGCTAGTTTCGACGATACCACTGATGTTTGCCATATACTACGCTTTGCCAGAGTCATTGAAACCTCGGAAGATACCAAACAATGCAACCGTATTCCCGATAAAGAAAACTGTGATTTACGGCTCAGTAGTCGGAGCCGCAATGATACTGTTATTCGCAGCTTCTTGTGCTGCAAGTTTTCATCTTGAAAGCGCTGATTCCGCCTGGATCAGCTCCATGTTTGGCTCCGGGCAGATGCTCTTTCTAGGTCTGGGCGTTCTTGTGCTACCCTTAACTATGATGTTGCTTATTGGGAAAGAGAACACAAAACTGGCCCTTGCCGCTGTTGGCATCGAGAGGACAAGCCCGAAGGAGAAGTTTACTGCATTCTTGAAGGTATCTCTCGTTGGGGGAGCCTGCATCGCATGGCTGCTCGCGTGGATAATGGTTGGGGGCTTGCCAGAGTCAATGACTCCGTGGATTGCAATAGCACTGGTGAAGACACCAGCTGGAGTCAGGGCGTTCAACATGCTAGTTCTGTTCCTATTGGGCATTCCCTACTTTGCAGTTGAGGCCGCTTGGATTCGAGGCATCATGCTATCAAAAAGGGACTGGGGCGGCAAACGTGAGTTCACAAAGAACATGGGTTTGGCATTCATAACGCGCATTGCAGTTGCGGGAGTGCTAGCGATAGCAATCACTTCAGCCACAACGCTTCTCGGTCTGATTGCAGGGCCAATGGTTTTACTTGGACTCCTTCTGCTCCTGTTCATGATTGTATCAATGCTGACGACTCTGCTCATTTCTTGGGCATCTCTAGAAATGGAGAATCCATGGCCAGCAGTGATTCTGAGTGCATTTCTATGGGCATGGGTTGCTATTTCCAGCATCCCGATCATCTAGAAATCCTTCAGTCGATGACCACCCTAATTTGAAACCTCGCGGGATGGGGCCATATTAGAAGATGCGTTGCTTGATGTCTACGCCCCGCTTCTTCATCTCTTCGATGAAAGGTTCAGGAGGTATAGCTTTCTCCGGTGGCAAAACGCCTCTCTCACTGATAGTGCCGTCAGCCATCATCGTCGCTGCTGTAGATGCTGTAAAGGATGTCGTCCTCATCATCGATGTGAGACCGGACTCATCATCAAAGAGATCGACAAGCTCGTACTCGACTTTACGAGACTCTGTGCCTTTCCATCCTTCAACAGTAACTCTGAGAAGCGTGACGTCTTTACCAGTCGGTGGGAGGTTCTGCTCAAGCAGCTTCTCCAATACTGTCCGTGGAGCTACCTTCACGCCGCCAAAGTCCTGTTCCTTGCTGTCCATAAAACCGAGCTTCATCAAACACCACATCTTGTGGCCATGGCCCGGATAGCGAAGTGTCTTGTAGTCCAGATTGCCAACCTTGCCCTCATATGTCAGTGGCATTGTAGAAGAGCCCCCACTCGTGTTGAACGCCTCAAGTTTGCCATACGGCTCTGGAAACTCAACTTGCTCAAAACCGATCAACGGGTCTTCAAAAGCAATCTTTCCGTCACGCAGAACCATGCATGGCTCGACGTATTCATTGATCAGACCTTCAACTGCAAAAATGAGCGAATAGTTCAATGGAGGGTGGGGTTCTTGTTGGAGACCTCCCACTCGTATCTTCACACTGTCAGTGCTGGTCAAATAGTCAATCCCAGCTCTCGCTAGGACATTGGCCAAGCCCGGAGCTAAGCCACAATCAGGAATGACCGTGATGCCAGCATCCTTTGCCTTGGCGTGCAGCTTGAGCTGTTTCTCAACGACCTTCAAGTTGCCACCCAAATCACATAGGTGTGTGCCAGTAGCAATCGCAACTTCAGTGTGGAGCAGGTTGAGCTTATAGCTCACTTCGCTGGCCACCGTATCAACCTTAGCGAAGAGTGCCTTGAGCTGTTTGCGGTCAGCTGCATCGACCGGTTCAGCTACGACCTTTGTCCCCATCTCTTCGGCTAATGCTTCCGCACGTTTTAGGTCTCTATCTGCAACTATGACCTCCTTCACGGCATCATTGCGAGCAAGGTTAAAAGCTGCTCCTCGCCCCATGAGTCCAGAACCTAGTACTAGTACTTTCAAGTTGACTGCTCCTTTAGATGGACGCAGCACAGATGAACATGGCAAGTAAAAACACTATCGACCTAAGAGACTTTTTCATGTGAAGATAAAGTAGGATGAGAGAGAGAAAGTTCCCGTTATTTGTGCATGGATTATCGTGAAGCTCTGATCTAGACAATGGCAGCCCCGCCAAGAAGTTTCGAAGTGAAGAGTCACTTCTTTGCCGGGAATGGTTTCGCAATACAGACCCGGCGTGAGTTCCCACGGACCGGCGTCAGGATATTGATTGCTCTCCAAGCAAATGTCTTCTTTTACGTAGAATGATGCGCTCCAGTAATCATAGGCGCAACAACTACCTTTTCTAACCCAGGACCAGTCAACATAGACTGTCCCAACCATATCGCCTTTTTGCAAAACTTCGATGTATCCGGCGTATGGCTCATAGTGTCCATACGTGAGGGCATTTAGATACCAAGGCCCTAACGTGTTATTAGTGATGCATAGAGGCAATGGATAATCGTAGTAGGATCCAGTAACCTCAATCCAACCCTGCTCCGTGTCCAGATCATAAACGTCGCCCCATTCCGATTCCAGCACAAACGGAATCTCTCTCAGATTGGGCGTCGACCTGTCACACGCCAGGAGCAAATCAGAAGAAGGAGCACCCAGCAAATCTGGGGACCCACCACCTGTCTGACTTTGACCCTCAAACGCGTTTGTCGCCGCTTCCATTCCCCCAACAGTCAGTGTCAAGATAAAGCCAATGCAAATCAACAGTACGAATCTAGGAATTGTCTTTTCCGTTGGAGAAACGGCATCACCAAGGTAATCGCCCATTTCTCTCATCTATCCTTTTCCATGGCAGGGGTAAGTAGCCATGGAAACCCCCCAACCAGCGAACAGCACGCGACCATTCTTAAGGTTAGGTTCAAGAAACGTGATACGCCGGTAATATATATACCCTGTTGATAATCGAAGGAAATCTCTCGAAAAGCGCCAAAATGCACAGGTTTCGTGAAGATTCTCGCGATTTCAAACTGCCCTAGAGAATATCGGCTGCCGAGAGATCAGATTCGGGAACATCAAACGCTGCTTGGGTGCAAATGCAGTTTTCTCTGAGATTTCGGCCACTAGTTCGCTGACCGTCATTTTCACTTGGTCCTTGTATTCCCGACGCCTAACCGACAGAGAACCACTTGACTTCTCCTTCTCGCCAATCACACATATGTAGGGTATCCACAACTTCTCTGCGGATCTGACCTTCTTCCCTACTGTCTGAGACCTGTCATCAATTTCGTACCTGACGCCAGCAGCATCAAGCTCCTTGCCCAGCTCTATGCAGTAATCCACGAAGCTCTCATCCACAGGTGAAAGTCGCACCTGAACCGGAGTCATCCACAAAGGCAAGTGCGGCGGCTTTCCCTTCTTCATGTCCTTATGCGCCTGTTCCAATACTCCATAGACTATTCTCTCAATCGAACCAGATGGAGATGTGTGGAGAATTAGTGGATACTTCTCTGTTCCATCTTCAGCAATGTAGGTAATCTTGAATCGCTCAGCATTCTCGACATCAATCTGAATCGTAGCAAGACACGCAGCCTTCTCCTGGTCGTCAACAACATTCCATTCGCCCTTGAAGCTGAAGTAGGCATACCTCTCCTCGAATATCTCCACCATGACTGGTTTACCCACGAAATCAACAACGGAATGCAGGAATTCCTTGTCTGCCTCATAGAAGCTTCTCAATATT
>WTCK01000053.1 GCA_013138615.1 Candidatus Thorarchaeota archaeon
ATGATGCTCTCATTAGATGTTCTGCGTCAGGAAATCGATGGAAAAGTTCAGGAGTTATGGTGTTCACACAAGCATCGGCTGTGTTAGCCGAGAGTATTGTAGCAATCAGCATCTCGAAGGCGTTACCGTGATCCAGATAGGTTTCCGGTGCATCGGGATATGCTTTGTGCAGTTGCTTCAGTATTTCTTGCACTCTTTGCTTGTTGCTGTTCATCTGACCACACTCATAGAAACTGACGATGCGGTTCTACCATGTCATCAAACCTACTCTTCGGGGCTCTGCGATTCTGGAGCATCCGCTTCATCACTCACCAGTCCATTCTTTGCTAACGCCCCCAGTATTAGGAGATTAAGGCCCAATACAATCACAAAGAGATAGTATTGTTCGGCGTACGTGAAAACAATACCTCCAATCAGGGGGCCAATGGATTGACAGAGATACACTACTGCCCAGAACATCGCAAGAATCTTAGCAGTGTCCTTTCGCGGGATTCTCTTCCGAATCAAAGCGAGAAGAATAGTGTACCACAGTATATCGGTCACCATTTTAATCACGATAGCTAAAAAGGGCGTCGTGAATATGACTCCGAGTCCCTCCATTCTAGCATCCGCTGCAACAATCATCCACTCTGGAGCCCATTGGGGAAATATAGGCGCAATGAGAAGAAGACCCGCACAGATTGGCATAAAGATATACACCGTCAGTGCAGCTCTTCTTGCTCCAGTCGTGTCGGACATTCTCCCAGTCTTGAGAAGGAGCGGGGTCAAGATGACAAGGTACACAAACATCATTATCGCGATGCCCTGATATGATACACCCAGTATCTCGTTCGTGTAGATTAATGCACCAAACTCGAATAATGAATCGCTAAGGGAATCAATGATGACGACTACGAGCACTCCCGGCATCATCCGAACGAGTATCCCAATTGCCTGACGGTTTTCAGTCACGAAATCTTTCCATAGAGGAGTTCCTTCGACTCTACCTTTCTGCGGATTGGGGTCCAGATAGTATGCTCTTGCTGCAGCGCATATGAGCAAGAAAACTCCTGTCAACAGATACAGGTGCCTAAATGCTTCTGCAAAGCCAAGAATAGGTTCAATGATAAGAAAGACGAGTATGGTGACTGTTCCCAGCGATCTACCTACCATGAATAATGATAGTGCCAGACCACTATGTTTGCTCGGTATGTTGTCCATGATGTAAGCAGAAGCCCCGCCCTTTGCAATATCATTCATCCCCAAAATAATCAGGCCAATGAATACGAAACTGAAATCCGTGAAGAGGCCTATGATGAGAGAATAGACAGCAGTCATCAGCATTGCTACAACTGCGAGCTTTTTTCTGTCGATGACATCGCCCACATATCCCCCAATCAGACGGGCGAATACGCTCACCAATGCTACTGCACTGAGAGCTGCGACGATAGTCATGAAATCCCATTGCAGAGTGCGGAGGTATAAATTGAAGAATGACCAGAGGGCCGCCATTGCATTGAAGATCCATGCAGTAAGAAGATAGACAGTGTAGTTGCGCCATGAGAAGATATCCTTGAGCGATTGACGCCAACCCGGTTTTTTCTCCTCAGGATCGGGAACATCGCGCTCGAGGGGCTCTCCATCCAATTCCGTATTTCTCCTTGGCTTATGTTTATTCGGCGATTTGTATGTAGATTGTTGACTACCTAGCTAGATTTAGATTCTTGCTATCGGCATGGCCTTAGTGGAACAGTGTTCCGTTCGAGGATGATCGCTTTCCGAGTGAAGCGATTACATTGGCCTACCAAAAAAAGTCTCGGAGCAGTATATAATCTCAGATATAATAACGGTCTTTTTTATTACTGACCTTCCAGGTCAGATTCCTTCTCGACTTTCATCTTGCTCTCCAAACCAGGAACTTCCGGGGTACATACCCCTGAAGATCTCTGCTAGCGTGGTTGAATATCCATCACGATTCGAATACCAGCACCTTGATGTCGCCATCTGCTGTAGGCATTGCCATCAATTTATGGGTGCATATATCCGCTGTGAGGACAAGGCATTCTGGTGAGCTTTTTGAGCGTACCAGGTTCTTTATCGCTAGTTCAAGGTTTAGCGCAAGCAGCCTGACGACTTCGGGATCGGTATGATTTACCTCTCGTCCTAGGTCCGGCGTTATGTCGCTTCCGTAGACCGGTTCGATGCTTTGTGTCCTTATCATTTGTTTTCCTCCGTTTCTTGTATGCAGACATTCTGCATTTCACGTTTTACCATGGCTCAGGATTTGGGCTACCTTTTGCGGGTGTCATTTGTTTCTCTCCTCCGTTGTATGACTCGAAAAATCGAGTCCCCATACCTGGACCAACCAGCAAGCTGGCGTATCGACTGTCTGTTCAGACCGCCTGGAAGATGTTGGTTCTAGTTAACTGCAGCAAGCAGTCTAGAACGGACTAGGATCTTCACACGGCGGCTGGACTACTGTCGAAATGCCGTTCACGATGCCAATTGACAACAACTTCAGAGCGGCACGATTCTCTGTCATGCTCTCATAGATTGTTCTCATACGGTTCGCGCTTATCGTTTTCACCTCCGATTGCTGGTTGCAAGTATGGTCACGTTGTATTGTGACAGGAAAAATAAGAGCGATGCTTCCTGATAAATCCATTCGCCTATTTTTTCTTCCATTAAGACGCCTTCTACAACGTGATTTCAGCATGTAACACTACCAAATTGCACATAATATACCTC
>WTCK01000221.1 GCA_013138615.1 Candidatus Thorarchaeota archaeon
CTGGCTCTCCAGTATTATAGAGATACTAGCATTAGCATTCGGGCTAATAGCCGGTGCGAAGATGATTGGAATAGTCAAGAAGTACAAACTGGGTTTCTCTTCGTTTCTATTCATATCCTCTAACTGGTTCTTTATCAGGTCGCCTAATAGGGATAACTTCTTCGTCATTAATTTTCTAACTATATGGTTCTTTACTGGAACTGCACTTGGATTCCTTCTCCCATACATCGGGGAGATAGTATTGTTCTCCCTGGAGTGGGTTGGGATTATTGGCAGTGCAATGATTTCTGGACTTCTGGGCACAACATTTCTCATCCGTGCGAAGAGAAAAGCTGAGCAACTGGAGGAGCTGGGCTATGAACAATGAAGACCAAACCAATGCTATTGACAAGGTCCTGAATCTTCTAACAAAGCCGCTGAATAGGTACATACTATCAGTACTGGCGGGTGTGGATCCGGGAGTCTTTGCTGAAACCGATGAAAACCATGCTTCCAACCCAACCAGAAATAGAATCGATTGTAAGAGCGATCAGTAAAGCACCGCTTTATGGTTCAATCATTTGACATCTTCATGAGCAGGGAGATATTCGGACCTGAGTACCTGCCGTACAAGCAAGAGAAGCAGATGTAGCTCTCAATCCAGTTCGAGAGAGGCCAGTCCTCTCTCTAGCGCCCTTTTCTTCCTGATGAATGATGCTCCTATGCAGCAGGCCATTTCACATAATGGTAAAGTGTAATGATGGCTGCCAATACCGTTCCGATATCGGCATAAACCTCATAGAAAAGCACCGGAACAACTCCCATAAATCCCCAGAATATTGGAATGATCATAAGAGGAAGAGAGGGTCGCACATCACTCCATAGAAGAAGACCAAGGGTGAAGAGGGTTACTGGGCATGGTGCAATCCCAAAAATGGGATATTCAAGGAAAACGCGTCCAGTAAAAATACCAACTAGAGGATAGAAGACTAGTCCATATAGAATAAGAAGTAAACCAATATAGTGACGAGAATCAGGCTTCCAAGTATAGGAAACAGTGTCCTTAATCACTCCAAAGTACAACAGAATGATTCCATGTATCACAAAGACGCCACCAAACAAATACCAAGTCCCGGGATATTCAATCCCAGCCATAACGGTGGGAACTGGACCAAAGACGAGAATGCCATACACTAGTCCTATCCAGAGCCAGAGAAAGGTAAGTGTGAGTGATATGAACCGATTAGAATAATCGTTCTTCCTGTACGCCATAAACAATGCAATGATTGCCAGGACATAGGTCAGGATGATGACAACCAGATACATTTCGTTGTAAGACGTGAATAAGTCAAAGAATTCGTCAACCTGCAACTTCGAATACCTCTAGCGATGCTTGTGAGCTTTGTTTCGTATTGAGCCTCGGTGTATTATATCTTGACCATCGTCATGGCACGGGAGATCTTCGGTTCTGCGAATCTGCCCTACAGGCAAGAGCTGTAGATATTGAGGTTCACTTCCGCAATCCACGCAGTCGTTCCAGAATAGCATCCCACATAGACACAACAACATTCCGTAATCTACGCCGTCCCTCCAGAACAGTATCCGGTCTGAACACAACAACAAGTAAGACACATCCAATGATTGCCGCAGCTATGATGCCATTAACCACACCTAGTGGTAAACCAAATGCCGGTTGGTCGGTACCAGTTGGAGTTGTGGTCGTTGTAGTTGTTGTAGTTGTTGTGGTCGTTGTTTCCGAAATCATAATCCAACTTGCTAGAGAGTGTCCTTTTTTGCATGTGGCAACCAAAGTTAGGTTATCATCATGTGATGCTTGAACATCAAATGTATCGTACATCCCATACGCGTCTGTTTGATTCTCATAAGTCCGGTTCAGATAGAAAGCTTCATTCTTCATTATTTCGATGAGCTCAATGTAATGGGTCTTAACGTTTGCCACGAAGTGTGTGATATTGGCTTTGAGAACTCGTGCATCATAGTCATACTCAAGAGAGATATCAGAAGGGGGTGTAGCCGCAATAGGCTCTGGTTGGTGCAGAACAAACAACAACATTATCAGTAGTATGATTGCAGTCCGACTGATTTCTTTGCAGGAGTTCATTCTTTTCACAAATTATCGCTGGAGATAGCTCATAAAAGACAATTGCAGATGGTGTTAGCATTAGACTGATCGTCTGCTCAATCTCAGATTTCATCATCAAGGACTTGAAGTGGAAACGCTAAGCCATTCTCCAACACAGAGATAGGATTCAAGATAATTGGGCTCAAACAGATGGTGCAAAGCTTATGTGTGTGAATACAAACCCAACGGAGAGGTTAGCAGATTGAAAGCACTAGTAATCAACGGCAGTCCTAGAAAAGATCGAGGAGCAACAGGTGGAATTCTCTCGCACTTTGTTGAGGGGATGAAAAACGCCAAAGCTGATGTGGACATCATCTATTCCAAAGGTCTTGATATCGGAGAGTGTCGTGGATGTTTCAACTGTTGGGAAAATACACCCGGCAAATGCATCCAAGATGATGATATGACAGAAGTGCTGGCGAAGATTGCGGATTCTGATATTCTAGTCCTTGCTACACCAGTGTATGTTGATGGAATGACTGGGTCTCTCAAGAGTCTCTTAGATAGATCAATCCCCCTATTGCAGGGGAGGTTCGAGCTACGAGATGACCATTGCCGCCACCCCAGGAGAGAGCATGCCAAAACTGAGAAACTCGTACTTGTATCAGTCAGTGGTTTTACTGAGATGGATAACTTTGACCCATTGATTGAACATGTGAAAGGACTTAGTAAGAATCTGTGATGTGAGTTTGTAGGTTCCCTTCTCAGACCTTATGCCTGGGTGCTTAATCCAGCACAAGAACAAGGCGCCAATGTGAGTGATATTACCGACGCCATAAAACAGGCAGGATACGAGTTAATCTCAGAAGGAACTATGAAAGAAGAGACCCTTGCTGCTGTTGCTCGTGATATCATTCCTCGTGATGAAGTTATCAAGATGATGCAAGGACACTTTGGTGACAAGTAGCTGCTACGCCACAAGCAGAGTTTGGATTATCAATGTAAGTGCGTAGTAAAAGAGCTGCTACAATGAGTTCAAGAAACTGCACTTCGACTCATTGCGGGACAGATTGATTAGTTGCGAGTAATCTCAGAGTTCATTATGAAACTCAAGGGGATGGAAGAACTCCGAGAGAAGCTTCCAGCATATCCAGGAAGGAAGATTTACCTGCTACCACTAAAGGGCATAGCAGTAGGCATACTAGCCTACATCTTCCTTATTGTCCTCGATGTTCTACCTCGCATGTTTTCAGATATCGTCTTACTTGGCATAATTGAACCGGCGCTGCCTTTGGTTGGTAGCCTCCTCATTGCCGCTATTGCATTGTGGCTAATCGGATCCCTTTGGCGTAGAAGAAACTTCATGAAGTCACAATATGGAAACCTCTCATATCAGATGATGATATCAAGAGGTGCGATGGGAGTTGCCCTTATCGTCCCGGTTATACTCCATGCTGCCACCTCGATCCACTCACTGCCGCCTGTTCCTCCTGTTAATGACCTGACAATACAATTCTCAAGGTCACTCCTACTAGTAGTGGGTATGACTCCTGAGCTCGATATCGGGACACGATTGGTCCTTTCGGGAATCGTATTCTTGGTAGGACTGCTCGTAGTTCGAAGCTCGATTCTAACATTTGGCATCGATTATATGACAGTGGTGTATCTCTACTTCCCAGAAGAATCCGAAGTAAAGAATCACGAGATATATTCTGTAGTCCGTCACCCCGTGTATATGGGAGGAGTCCTCTTTGGAGCCGCAGGAATGATCTTCAGATTCTCAATCTATTCAATACTACTCTTCGTGATTGCTTATCTTATTTTTAGAGTTCAAATCAAGAGGGAAGAACATGAATTGATTGAAAGATTCGGCGAGGGTTACAGAGAGTAC
>WTCK01000086.1 GCA_013138615.1 Candidatus Thorarchaeota archaeon
AAGGACAGAGATGCCAGCCATCCAGAGCGAGATTGATGACGCAGTGAAAGAGGGCGTGAAACTCAAACTACTTACTAACCCTGTTGAGGTCTTGGTGTCCAACGGTGCAGTGTCGGGCTTGAAGTGCATCAAGATGAAGCTGGGAGAACCGGACGATTCAGGAAGAAGGCGCCACATTCCAATCTCCGGTTCAGAGTTTGATATTGAAGTTGACAACATGATTGTCGCTATCGGCCAGAAGGTGGGACCTGACGGAATACACTCAGGACTCGAATTGACAAATTGGGGTACTGTAGATGTGGATCCTCTCACAATGCAGACAAGCATGGATAACGTGTTTGCAGGTGGGGATCTTGTAACTGGTCCAGCTCTTGCCGTGGAGGCAGTTGGCGCAGGAAATGAGGCGGCGGAATCGATTCATAGATTCCTCCGTGGTCTTGACCTTCGTGAAGGCAGGCCATTTGTCCTGCCTCAAGCTCCCCCGCCAGATATCGCTCCCGATGCACTTCCTGGTGGTTCTCGAGCCAGGATGAAGAAATTGCCTGCAAAGATGAGAGCCACAAATTTCGATGAGGTGGAGCTTGGTTTCACTGAGAAAACTGCGGTCAAGGAATCTGAACGTTGTCTTGGTTGTGCAATCTGTTGCGAGTGTAAGCTATGCGTCGAGGCTTGCCAGAAGGATGCCATCGATCATTACATGAAGGAAGAGGTGTTTGAGCTAACTGTAGGGGCGATAGTCGCCGCCACAGGATTCCAAGAGATAAGCATGGAAGAGCTGCCAGAATATGGTGGCGGGAAGTTCCAAAGAGTCATCACTGCTGGTCAGTACGGCCGGTTGTTGAGTCTTGTTGGTCCGACTGCCGGGAAGATAAAGATTCCTCCCAATTATACTGAAACACCGAAGCGCATTGCCTACATTAATTGCGCAGGGTCTCGTGATGAGGGTTGCAGACCGTGGTGCTGCAACTTTGGATGCATGTATACTCTCAGGCATGCAGAGATGACCAATCGTGAATATGGTGACTCAATGGAGCAATGGATAATCTATCATGAGCTCCGTGCAGGAGGAAAGGAGTACGAGCAATTCTACAAGAGAGTAAGAGAGCACGGTATCCGTTTCGTACGAGGCTTCCCCAGTGATTTTACAGAGGAAAAGGACGGTACAATTAGCTTCTCAATCTTCGACCAAGGATCGGGTCAGCTCCTTCGTTTGAACTTTGATCTCGTTGTGCTCACAATGGCGATTGACCCCTCAGAGGGAACTGCAGAGCTTGCACATACTCTGGGAATCGACAGAAGTGAAGGCGGCTTCATGAAGGAGCTACATCCGAAACTCGAGCCAGTGAACACAAAGGCACGCGGAGTGTACATTGCAGGCACGTGTCAAAGTCCGAAGGATATCCCGTCATGTGTTTCGGACGGAAAGGCAGCAGCAAGCGCAGCAGCATCACATGTGCTCAAGGGCATAGTAAGAGTGCAGATGGACAAGGCGATGATCGACGAGGACCTCTGTATTGGGTGCGGGCTCTGTGAGAAAGTATGTCCGTTCGATGCTATCACAATGAAGGACAGAGATGAAGGGCCACAGCTTGCAGAAGTCAACTCGCTTCTATGCACAGGTTGTGGTAAGTGTCAGGTGGTCTGCCCCACTGGAGCAGCTAAGCGCAAGCATTACACGACTGAGCAAATCGAAGCAGAGGTTCTTGGTCTGATAGCGTCTCACCGGAGGCAACAGGCGACGCGACACTAGCATTCCACTGAATGCAGTTTGGTCCATATTCGCACGAGACACGCCAAATGCCGCTATACTTAAGGTACCAATGGTCCAATGCAATACATCACAATCCCCTTGTGATAGAACCCCAAAGTGAGCCAGACGATGACCGTAAGAATCCTCCTATTAGACGATGAGCCATCACTTGCAGGCGTCATGAAACTGTATTTGAGAAAATTCATTGAGGATTTCGAGATAATCCCCGCTCTTAATGGGATGGACGCAGTAGAGAAAGCCAAAGAACTACTGACCTTGGGGACTCCTCCAGACTTGACATTAATGGACTTGCGTATGCCTGCTATGGACGGGATTGAGTGCACAAAGGTCTTAGTTGAAATGGGCCTGCGCAACATACACATCCTTTCAGCCTATGTGAATTCCGAACTCCTGACAGAAGCTCAGTCCGTCGGCGCCAAGGGCGTCTTGAAGAAAAGTGAAGGCTTCAAGGCGAATGCTATCAAGGTTGCTGAGATGATCCGAGTAATTCGGAAACCAAACCCAGTTACGTGACACACAAAACCCTTTTTTGATGCGATTGCGAATCTTGCTGTTAATTGTAAGGTGATGATACAGCAATGACACGTTCACGTACAAGGATTCTCCTACTTGGAATGGCATTAGCATTGATTTTTCTTTTCATGGCCTCCGCTACCAGGGTACGGGCACAGGGATATCCCGATACTTGGATTGGAGATGATAAACTCCACATCCTAGTTATGATTAATGGTGAGCCCTTGGCTTACGCGAATGAGTCGGCAAGTGCTATCGATATTGATCTTAGAACCCCGATAGAGATTTATTTCGACGCAAACGTAACCAATGACAAAGACCTCAATATAACATCATCACTGGTGTTCCACTATCAAGGTATAGCACTGTTTTCTGTTGATGTCGTCAGTGAAGCGACTGGATTACCCTGGATTATTGCCCCGCATGATGCGGACATCGATCCGGTTACGTCGACTCTTGACCTCAGCAATCTGACTTTAGGTCCAATTAGCCTCATCACTGCCGTTATCGAAGTGCAATTCCTTTTTGAATACACAGAGATGCCTGCGCAGGATACGGTGAGTACAGTTGACCAAACCTTCTATCTCAAGACGCCCACCGATCCTACATCCATATTAACATCGGTTACAGGAATCGCTGCCGTTGTGGCAACAGGAACAACAGCTTTTGACCTTGTTTCAAACTTCAACATGCTACTCGATGCCATAAGAACTTCACACAAGCTTAGGAGCATCCAGAAGAAGGCTTCTGAATTGAAGTCTCTGCCTAATCTTGCCGTGCTGGGTGCATTACCCGCATTGTTCGCTCTAGTATCAGGGATGTCTAAAGGTGTGAAGAGAAAAGAGG
>WTCK01000259.1 GCA_013138615.1 Candidatus Thorarchaeota archaeon
CTGTTTATCGATTTGGCCAATTTAGTGGTGTAGATTTTGGAGAATCCGCAGATACGTGCTCTTCTTGAGATTAGAAAGGACTTGAAAGATCAACTGGAAGAGATCAGAAAGAGAGCCGAAAAGATTGAGGAGATGATTGGAGATCTCGATTCAGTCATTGGTATGGGTAGCTTCTCCTCAGCTGACGCAGTTCTTGGAGGGCAAGACACCACGGCCAAAGACATGGCTGAAGCCGAGGATAGTGACGTGCCTGAGGAACCGAAATCAATTGTAGTGCTGAACAAAACTCGCGATCTCGAATTAGGTACAATGGAAGTCATTGGCCCAGATGTTACAATTCTTCCAACAGAGCACGCGCTTTACGATATCAAGAGAGGCGCGTTCGCCCGATTCTTTGTTGAGAGGATTTTGGGACAATTTCAGAGGGAAGATAGACAGAGAGTCGAGAATGGCGAGCTCGAGTGGAGCGAGGCATTTGATTTCGAAGTCCACGCTGAGGATGGCATTCTTCTTCAGTTGGTCATAAAGAACTTTGGTTCAAGTAGTAGGCTTGAGGAGATACAGCGAACTCTTCGGTGGGCTCTTGAGAAGACCTATCGTGCGAAATGAGGATTTGGAAATAGCGCGAAAGCAACTCACCTCGGTTTCTTTAGCAAAAGAATATAACCCAACTCAACACTCACTTTCCTTACGGTCCAATTGAGCTTCTTCACGGAGTGCACAAAACAGTGTCCCGCAGCGATGACGTACGCCTCGTGGTCAATCCACAGATTGTGGTGAACCTTGTGAGAGATGCACACGAATTCTTCTCAGAGCACAAGGTTGACGAGCGATACGAATCAATGGCACTTGATCTTGTGAGGCGCTATGTTTCACAGGAGGGTATGCCGCGTGATGTTGACCCCTTTTTCGGGGCGGCTCTCTTTTTGGTGACCCGTCATCCTTGGAGTCATCCCAACCCGCTGACTAAGACGGAGTTCTCAGCTAAGCTCCGGATGAAGGATTCAAGCCTTGATTGGTACACTGAGAGCATAATCGAGAAGCTAGACTTCGCCATTTTATACGACAAGAGTCAGCTTCCATTCTACGTCGATCCTCAGGGGACCATTGCCAGTGTTGTTGACTCTGTTGTGAGAACCAGTGTGGGTGAGGAGGTCGTGCGCAGCATTGTTAGAGGCAGTGTCGTTTCTCCCAATGCACTAGCTGAGCGAATCGTTGACAGCCTCTGCAGTGTCGTGAAGATTATACCTGCTGCGTTCGAACAGGAATTGCATAATCTTGTTCAACGGAAGATTGAGGATGAGAGTAAGCGACTGCTAACAGAACTGGGCGGCCGATCGGCCATCACCTAGGTGTTCTCTGGTTGCAGTGCCACTTCTTCGACAAACCGTTTACCTGCCACCACTTGATCGATAGAGTGAATTACTGCACCGGCTTGTTCCAATATCTCCTTGATGACATCGAAACGGAGGTCATCCCCCTCGATAGTGATTGCAATTGACTCAGTGCTCTGGTCAACTTCCTTCAATGATATATTCACACCCAAGACAGACTCGTCGGTAGCGACCATCATGGCCAAGTCTGTTAGTCTCGGTGTATGTGGTTTCAAAACGTCAAGAACAATTCTTCTAATTCCAAATGCATGAGGCAATTAGTTTTCTACCCCGCTAATGACCCTCGGGTCATGATTATATGTCATGCCTTTGCTAAGGAGTTGTTAAACCTTGCGAAGTCGGTCAACGTGTCATTTGCTTGAACGCGATCGTTCGGAAAAGCGCTAAATGGGGTTTGAGGGTGATAAACGCCCGAATGCTTATAATGCAGATTGGGGAATATGCATTCGAGCCTTTTCCAAGGTTCACGCCGGGACTCCTTTCAGGAAGGGACATTGACTTGAAACAGGTGCGACTCACAGATACAACAGGAACGAAAGTGAAGAGTAAGAAAGCCTCTTCAGTTTCAGCTGGTTCAATTGAACCAACACATCTTCTTGATTTCGACTTTTCAGGTCTAACGAACGAGGCGCTCTGGCCTATCCTTGTTGAAACTGCAAGAAGAAGTCCATTGTATGCGAATCTAACTGGCTACATTAGGGATGAGATACTTCCCAAAGAGTCTGAGGTTAGTGTTCGGGAACTCGCAAGCAGGCTCTCCATTTCCGTAGGCGAAGCACTTGTTATTCTCTATGACATCCACAAGCAACCTTAGTTGGACTCCTTGGTCTTTTATCCGGTAGCATCTTTCTTTTATCCAATTTCACTATCACCTCTCAATGGACTGACATCAGATGCTCAATCAGAATGAGTTTCGCAATGCCAAATACGCAAAGGTTCTGTCAAAGGAAATTCGTCGTCTCAACGACGGCAGGCAGACACGGATAGTGCACGTCTGTGGGACCCACGAGCACACAATCAGTCATAGCGGGATCAGGTCACTCCTTCCCAAGGAGATTAACCTCGTAGCTGGACCTGGCTGCCCCGTATGTGTCAGTGCGGCAGAGGACATTGACATGGCCATTGAACTGGTCCGCAAAGGACATATCATAGCTTCGTTTGGAGATATGATTCGCGTTCCTTCAACCTCATCATCTCTTGGTAAGGAGCGCGTGAAGGGCGGTGATGTACGTGTGGTCTATGGCCCAAATGAGGCTGTGGAAATCGCAAGAAAGCATCCTGACAAAGAGATAGTTTTCGTAGGTGTTGGCTTTGAAACCACCGCTCCAGCAATGGCGGTAGAACTGTTGAAAGGCCCCCCGGAGAACTTCTCCATCCTCACATCATTGAAGCTAGTTCCTCCAGCTATGGAAATTCTGATGAATCAGGATGGATTCAGTGTGGATGGCTTCATCACACCGGGTCACGTTTCAGTGATAATTGGCACGAATGCCTACGGGCCAATAGCGGAGAAGTACAAAGTGCCGTGTGTCGCAGCCGGCTTTGAGCCACTCGATGTTTTAGAGTCTATCAGAATGATACTCCTACAGATTGAGGACGGCCGCGCTGAATCGGAGAATGAATACACACGTGTGGTTCGTCCTGAGGGCAACCCTGCTGCTCAGAAGGTGTTGGAGGATGCATTCAGAATTGATGCCGCCCCATGGAGAGGTCTTGGTGTTATTGGCGCTTCAGGCTATTTTCCACGTGCCGAACTTGCTGCTCATGACGCTCGTGAAAAGTTCGAATTTCCACCCCTCGATTCGGTGGACATACTCCCGGGATGTATCTGTCATAAAGTTGTGATTGGGATCGCAGATCCCATGGAGTGCCCGCTGTTTGGGAAGCGTTGTGAACCCGAGAATCCATATGGTCCTTGTATGGTTGGTTACGAGGGAACTTGCAGAATCAGGCATGAAAGCACGTTCGACTAAGTTCTTTGTGCATAATCCCCTTCGAGCTTTCTGAGGTCTTGCTCAGTGTTGATGTTGACGAAAGTATCCAAGTTCGGATCGAACATCTTCAACACCTCGGTGGAAATATGCATCACATTATGCAGCGAGTCGATTAGATCACTCATCCTATGCTTTTTCTGGGCAATCACTTCTAGCCCGCGATTGTAAGCGTGTTCTGCGAGATACGTGGCATGCAGGGGCTCTATGTAGCCTGAAGGCCATGATGGAACGACTGCGCCATATCCTGGACCAAGGTCCGCGACTGACCGAAGCAGAGGAATGCTCGCCAGCGGCGTGTCGACTGGTAAGAGCATCACGTACTCGGTAGCAGCATACTCGAATGCGGTCACTGCTCCCATGAGCGCACATCTCACACTGTCTTCTGGATCAACGACGATGTTTTCTCCTGTAATCACTGCGCCTATGGCTTCTTTTTGTATTTCGTTGGAAACAACAACAAGGGTTTCTGAGGACAGATGTTTGGCGACCTCTATCATATGAGTCACAAGGGGGCGGTCATGGAACTTGGCCAATGCTTTTTCTGAACCGAATCTCCCTGAGGTTCCTCCCGCGAGTATTGCAACAGTTAGAACCTTCTCACTCATGATTATCATCCCCTCTGATAGATACCAGCTGGCGTGTTCTGCCCCTGAGGTTACTCGTGAGCAGAGAGATATTCCTCAATCATTGCTGAAATCTGCCCATCTGTGTAGTGCTGTGAAGTTATCGCACCGCTAGGACAGGTGGACGTACAGGTTCCGCACCCCTTGCACAGGGCTGGGTTGACCTCGGCACGGTCACGATCATTCATTGTGATGGCACTGTAGGGGCAAATGGAAATGCATACTTGGCAACCAGAACACTTGTCCTCATCCACAACGGAGTAGTACGGCTCGATACTGATTTTGCCCTTGCCCATAAGTCCCATCGCACCAGCTGCGGCGGCTTTTGCCTGAGCCACGGTATCCGGAATATCCTTTGGCCCCTGTGCCATTCCCGCCACAAAAATACCGTCATTGAATGAATCCACGGGCCTGAGCTTGGGGTGTGCTTCCATCAGAAAACCATCTGGTGATTGGCTCAAGCCAAGAATATGTGAAACCTGTTTCGCTGCCTCGGGAGCTACCACTCCAGTTGATAGCACAACAAGATCCACATCACTAATTTTCACTGGCTTACCCAGAAGCGTGTCTTCTCCTCTTACGGTGAGGAGGTGTGTTTCACTGTCCTCCAGAATCTCGCCCACTCGACCTCTGATAAACGCAACTCCAGCAGAGGCGGTGGACTCGTAAAATTCCTCGTAGCCCTTACCGAACGTCCTAAGGTCAATGTAGAATATGTAAATGTCAGCACCTGTCTTGTCTCTAATCATTCTGGCCTGTTTGATAGCTGTCATGCAGCATATGCGTGAGCAGTACTTGTTCGTGCGTTCATCTCGACTTCCTACGCACTGTATGTACACGATTCTTTTTGCTTCTTTCAAATCATGCGGCCGTACAACATGACCTTGGGTCGGACCGGCTGAGCTCAGCATCCGTTCAACTTCAGCGAGATTGACAACATTCGGGAATACACTATAGCCGTACTCCTCCTTCTGAGACGCGTCGAATACATCAAAACCGGTAGCAACGATGATTGTACCCACATCAATTCTAATCAATTTCTCTTGGTCATCATAGTCGATTGCGCCTGCTTCGCATGCCAATTTGCATTTGCCGCAACGGACGGCGTCAACACCTAGACAGTTATCCATATCGAGAAGGTATGCTGAAGGCACTGCCTGGGCGAACGGGACATAGATTGCCTTGCGGAATGAGAGGTTATGCTCAAACTCAGCTGGAACATCCACTGGACAGACGAGTGAACAATCACCGCAAGAGGTACAAATTTCCAGGTCAACATACCGCGGCCTCTGTCGAATCGTCACTTCGAAGTTGCCAACGAAGCCGTCAACTTTGTCGACCTCAGCCATGGTTATCAACTCGATGTTAGGATGCGATCCCACCTCAGCCATTCGCGGTGTGAGAATGCAAGAGGAACAATCCAGGGTTGGAAAGGTCTTATCCCACTGAGCCATGTGCCCGCCGATGGTAGGTTCCTTCTCAACCAGATAAACCTTGAAGCCTGCATCCCCGAGGTCCAGAGCTGCAGATATGCCTGCTATGCCTGCGCCCACGATTAGTGTGGATTTCAGGATAGACACCTCAGATTCCTCTAGAGGTTCGAGGAGCTTTGCTCTTGCAATAGACATTCGTACCAGGTCTATTGCTTTATCTGTAGCAGCCTCGTGATCATCCGAGTGGATCCAGCTACAATGTTCACGGATGTTAGCTTGTTCGAAAACATACGGTGACAGTCCTGCCTCGCGCATGGCGTTCCTGAAAGTAGTTTCGTGCATCCTTGGTGAGCAAGCTGCAATGACAATTCCATCAAGTCGGAGTTCCTTTATCTTATCCCTGAGTATCTGCTGTCCTGGTTTGGAGCAGACATACTTGTAGTCTTCTACATGTGCCACTCCATCGATATCTTTGACAGCTTCCATAACGCGGTCGATATCCACTACACCAGCAATGTTTGATCCACAATGACAGATGAATACTCCAATTCTTCTCTCGGGCATTCTATTCTCCTCGTGTGACGCGCGTCGTCTTGGGGGCTGTAAGACTAGGCTCTCTCCAGCGTTTTCGAAAGGCCTAATAAAGGATTGCGGGTTGCGGAATGAAATCGCAGCTCGTTATTTTTGAAATCAAATGTGTACCTTTGTTCTATTTCAAAGAATGCTGGACTTATCGTAGATGTGCTGGCGGTAGTCGATGTGAGATTGTACATCCACTTGGACAAGGATTATGTGGTCACAGCATAGTAGGTGTCATTCACCAAAACGATAAAAAGTAAGATTCGACGCCAACCTCTTACCTCTTGGAGGAATTGAAATGCCCGGTAAGGTTTGGAGCTATATCACAGACA
>WTCK01000106.1 GCA_013138615.1 Candidatus Thorarchaeota archaeon
AAATTGACCGTTCATCGGGCGAAACGCGCTTCAGAGCGGGACCGGGGTATGTCACAATTCCTAGATCTTCTAGTTGGCCAACTGCAAGACTGACCTCTACATTCCTCCTCAGGTTACCTGAAACAAAGAGTCCCACGTTGACACATCTGCATGCGGTTATGACCTCTGGGCCATTCTGACCGGATTTAACAGACACAACGTCTATGGGCAGTTCTTCAAAGAGAATCAGAAAACGACGCATTGTTACATCAGGACCTTACTATTCCTGGAGCTACTGCATCCCATCCAGTCCTGGTAGACCAGGAATTCCGCCGCCTCTTCTCCCTCTACGCTGCTTTCCCATCGTTTTCATCATCTTTTTCATCTGATTATATTGCTTCAACAGGTCTCTCACATCTCTGGTATCAGTACCAGATCCCATTGCGATGCGCTTAAGCCGTGAGGATTTGAGAATCTTGGGATTATCAAGTTCTTCTTTGGTCATGGAGCTCATTATGACTTCGAAACGGTTCAAGTTATCTTCTTGAATCTCGGCGACATCATCAGGCAGTTTATACTGCAGACCCAGCATTTCCATAACTTTTCCAATCGGTCCCATCTTCTTCAATTGCTTGAGTTGGGCCATCATATCAGTCAAGGTGAACTGCCCCTTCATCAGGCGCATGGCAGCATCTTCATCGATCTCAATCTGCGCTTCTTGAACCTTCTCAATAAGTCCCTTGATGTCAGACATACCCAGCAGTCTACCTGCAAACTTGGTCGGATTGAAAGGCTCTATGGCGTCCATCCCTTCACCTGTGCCGATGAACTTGATTGGCGCTTGTGTGGCCGCCGCTGCTGATAGCGCTCCACCACCTTTCGCGCTGCCGTCGAGCTTAGTTATTACAATTGAGCCAATATTGGTCGCCTGCTTGAACGCTGCAGCCTGTGAGCCTGCTTGTTGCCCAAGTGTTCCATCTATGACGAGCATTATCTCTTGAGGCTTCACAGCTTTGGAGATGCTCTTCATTTCTTTGATGAGACTAGCTTCCTCTCGATGCCGTCCTGAAGTGTCCAGAAGAATGAGTTCGATTCCTCGTTTCTTCATCTCGCTAAAGCCTTTCTTTGCAAGCTTAACAGCATCCTTTTGATTCTCATCGCCCCAGAATGGGATGTTGGATCTCTCTGCCAGCTGCTTGAGCTGACTGTAGGCACCTGGACGGAAATTATCGGCACAGATGACTCCGGTCTTTATGCCTCTCTTCTGGTAGTATCGTGCAAGCTTGCCAGCAGTGGTTGTCTTACCAGAACCCTGAATTCCTACTAGCATGACCAAATTCGGCTTTCCAGGATTAATGGTCAGTGGTACAGCCTTCTCGCCAAGGAAGTAGGCAAGGGTATCCCAAACGACCTTGACGATATGCTCACGACGGGACACACCTCTGGGGAGATTCTCGTCTAGTGCCTGCTTCTCCACCCTCTTCGTGATGCCCATCACCAAATTCACATCTACATCTGCCACCAACAGGGCTCGTTGGATATCCTTCACAAGCTCCTTGACAAGGTCCTCATCAATAGCGCCAGCGTTAAAGAGGCGTTTAAGAGCCGAATTCAAAGACTTTCCAAGACCCTCTAGAACCAATTCTCTTCACCAACTTGGTGCGGTCTGGACAGTTTCCATATCAACCTTCTCCTACATGGAATATACATAGAGCGGGGCTCCTGCGAAGCACTGAGTGAAAGCAAAACGCCTAAAACCACATGACCCACATCGAGAACACAAGCAGGTGGTCTGTGTGGCAGGGAAAAAGAAGAGCGAAACGATTAGAATCGTTAAGATAACAGAAGGGACAGTTATTGACCACATAAGCGCTGGTCATGCTCTCGAGGTTTTGGAAATATTGGGGATTTCCGGGAAGGAGGGCAGCGTTGTTACACTCGCCATGAACATCAGTAGCTCCAAAGTTGGAAGAAAGGATATAGTCAAGCTAGAGAAGCGTGTCCTAGAGCAGTCTGAGCTGGCTAAGATAGCGTTGGTAGCTCCTGATGCAACAATCAACATCATACAGGAAGGAGAAGTTGTCAAGAAGACAAGAGTGGAACTCCCCGACAGCATAACAAACGTAATTGTGTGTCCCAACAAGAGGTGTGTCACCAACAAGGAGCGGGAACCCATACATGCCAAGTATCAAGTAGTGTCAAAGCGTCCGACAGTGCTCAAATGTCAATACTGTTGGACATTGATTGAAGAGGCCGAAATAGTCGCTCAGTTCATGGAACACTGAAGGTGCAAGCAACATATTCCACAGCATCCTTTCTCGCATACTAGAATAGATACTTTGCAAACGCTTTTTAGCAAAATTCCAGCAGACAGCTCGAACCGCTATTGCTGAGTGAATTTCATGGTTAGCGATAAGATTGCTGTAATAGGTGATAGAGACACTGTCACCGGTCTTCGAATGGTTGGAGCCACCGAGCATTTCATACCCAAGTCTCCCGAGGAAACTCGCAGTAAATTGCTCGAGTATTTCAGAGATCCAAAAATGGGGTTGATTATCTTAACTGAACCTCTCGCTAAAACGGTCCAAGCCACAATCCTTGAACTCTCACAAGCTCCTGTGCCAGTGATTCTATTGATTCCGGACAGACATGGACCAACTGGCGAATACGAAACGATATTGAAAGAGCTTATACGCAGAGCGGTTGGCATTGAGATTAAAATATAGCACAGAGTCCCGGAGGAGCTAGCAATGACGCCTGATATCGGATATATCGAAACCATCGCAGGGCCTGTCATCAAGGCGGGCGGCTTACCCTCGGTTCGCATGTATGAAGTGGTTCGAGTGGGCAATGAGCAGCTCATCGGTGAAGTGATTGAAGTTGGAAGCCATTTCTGCACCATTCAGTGCTATGAAGAAACAGCAGGTTTAGCTCCTGGGGAACCAGTTACTGCAACTGGGGATACGCTATCAGTAGAACTCGGCCCCGGCCTGCTTGGGGGCATCTATGATGGGTTACAAAGACCCCTGCCAAAGTTGAAAGAAATCTCAGGCGACTTCATCTCAAGGGGACTCACTGTCGAGGGTCTTGATAAGAAGAAGAAGTGGACATTCACTCCTACGGTTAAGGTTGGCGCGAATGTAGTTCCCGGAGATATAATCGGTGAAGTTCCAGAAACTGGAATAATCACGTCCAAGATTATGATCCCCGTGGGTATAGAGGGAGAGATAGTCAAGATTGTTGCGAAGGGGGAGTATACCGTAGTTAAAACAATCTGCAAAGTCAAAGACAAGCGTGGTACAGTTCATGATGTCATAATGATGCAGAAGACTCCCGTACGTGTAGGACGCGCCTTCAAGGAACGAGTTGCTCTCGATACACCTCTTCTCCCTGGGCAACGAGTAATTGATACCTTCATGCCTCAAGCAAAAGGTGGCACAGGAGGCATTCCTGGGGGGTTCGGAACTGGCAAAACAGTCACTCTGCATCAGTTTGCGAAATGGGCCGACGCTCAAGTCGTTGTCTATGTTGGCTGTGGCGAGCGCGGCAATGAGATGACTGAGGCTCTTGAGGAATGGCCTCAATTGAACGATCCTCAGAGTGGACATCCTCTGATGGACCGCACAGTCCTTATCGCAAATACATCCAATATGCCTGTTGCTGCGCGAGAGGCATCAATTTACGTTGGTGTGACTATTGCTGAGTACTTCAGAGACCAGGGTTTTGATGTCGCACTCATGGCTGACTCCACCTCACGGTGGGCGGAAGCACTCCGCGAGATATCTGGTCGTCTAGGCCAGCTACCATCAGAAGAAGGCTATCCTGCCTATCTTGGGTCGAGGCTTGCTCAGTTCTACGAGCGTGGTGGCAGAGTCAAGCCCTTTGGTTCCGATGATCGGTTTGGATCAATCACAATCTGCGGTGCTGTATCACCACCCGGTGGCGATTTTTCAGAACCGGTCACTCAAGCTACACTCAGAATTGTTAAGGTATTCTGGGCTCTGGACAAGGACCTCGCTGCGCGGCGCTTCTTTCCAGCAATTAACGTATTGACTAGCTATTCTCTCTATCACATTACACTCGAGCAATGGCACAAGGAAAATCTGGGTCCTGACTGGCCGGAGTTAGTGAGAGATGCCTTGGCACTACTCCAAAAGGACCAAGAGCTGAGGGAGATTGTGCAACTTGTGGGGCCTGATGCACTACCCGAATCCGAACGAGCAATTCTTGAAGCGGCTCGGATGATTAAGGAAGACTTCCTAACTCAAAACGCTCTACATGAGATAGATACCTACTGCCCCATAGGGAAGACCTACCGGATGCTGCGCACGGTCATCAAGTTCTCCAGACGAATGGCGGCTGCAGT
>WTCK01000152.1 GCA_013138615.1 Candidatus Thorarchaeota archaeon
CTTCGGTATACAGGGGTGACCTTCTTAACAATGTCAATCAGGTCGTACATGCTGAACGGTTTCTGAAGGAATGCCCTCGCACCTGCTGCGAAAACCATTTCGCCCAAGTCATCGTCAGAACTAGAAACGGTTACAATCGCAAGGTTCGAATCAAGGTCCAGCATACTCTCTATGAGTTTAACTCTCTCCACTTCAGGGAGTCATAGATCGAGGATAACAATGTCAGGTTCGTGTTGACTTACTGCTACAAGCAGTTCTGTGCCGTGGGAAACCTCTCTGACAACTCTATACCCTGCTTCCTCAATCGACAGCCGCAATAATGCTCCGAGTAACATTACATCACTCGCAATTACTACACTAGCCTCGGACTTGTCTGACAAGATAATCACGCTTCCAAGGGGAGGTTCGAGGATGATTGAATGGTCCATCTGAGCAATCTTATTCCTCTACCGCATTCTCAACTAGGTCAAGCATGTGTCTGATGGTAACCGGTTTTAGGCCAAAACTCGAGGCTCCGCTAGTCATTGCAGATTCCCTCACATTTGCATCTGCACTAATGAATACGATGTGAGCCTTTGGATCCAATGCAAGAATCTCGGACATTGCTTCAAGGCCGTCTTTGTTAGGCATTCGATGGTCCAGGATGATGACATCGGGCCTTGGGTCCATCAGTTTGAACTTCTCTATTGCCTCTGCGCCGTCGTATGCGTCACCGATCACTTGGTGTCCCTTGATTGAAAAGACGTCCTTGTAAAGCCGATGCAGGATGGCTTCGTCATCGATGATGAATATTGTGACCAACTTTTTCACCTCTATGCACGAGATTGCCGTAGACTGTTTCTAGGTTGTCGCTCGCGAAAGATATTCTATGTAGTCCCTTCAGTCATTGCGCGCTGGTTGCTTAGTTCCTGTTTCACGATATAAACTATATTGGGTTAGGCACCCCGCAGTAAAGCCCTTCGCTTCGCCATCTAGTTTTCGATCCACATTTTTATCGCTCACTTTTATCACTCATAACCTGCCGATTTTTCGAAAGGTTTTGCTCATGTGCAACCCTCACTTCTGCAGATATTTTTTCATTATCACTTCCTTCATTGCCCTCAAAGTGACGGCAATTGGGGGCAGTGATTCCAGTAGTTTTGCAAACTCCGAGAAGATTTTCCACGCCTATCATTGTCATATGTATAAAGCTTGTAATGGCATGCTCATGATCATTGCCTTCTTCATGATAAATAACATATTGAGTCGTATCCACTTATTGAATACGGATAGCTCATCTCCGCCCTACCATCATGTGCAGCTGTATTCAGTTACCGTGTACTGGTAGCTTCCACCGAGGATAACCCGGCTTATTTGAGTACTTCTTATTGTCATAGACCTTATCACCCAGTTTCTGGGTATGTGAGGTACAATGAATCCTCTCAATTTGTAGATGAAGACGCTGCTAATTGATCGTGAACTGCGTTCAATGCACGAAGTGTTACTATTATTGAAACACCAAAATGGCAAATATCGATTATGAATGACTGCCTTGAAATGGTACTATATGCACCGAGCAAAGGCGGTTAAGAATATAATAATGAATGGTGAATTATATAGACGTATGATTAATACAATATCGCTCAGAAAAATAAACCTATAACAAATGTTTGAATGAATGTGGGATCTAAAAGTTAAGGCAGGATGTGAACTGCAATAGTGAATCGTGCAATTGGGAGTGGAAACTGAGCGTTAGACATTGCTGAGTTTATGCTGTTTGCCCTAGTCCAGATGCTTGAATGCGATCCTAGATTAGGTGTGGAAACAATAATATCTGCCAATAGCGCAGTTGCACGAAGTGAAACCCATGTTTGAAGGCAAATTAATGCGGCTTGTTGTTCTTGAAGGAAAACACCTAGATCATTTAGTAGAGAATTGGAACAATCCTGTAATGAGGCGATTCCTAGGAGGCGTTATCCCGCACAGCAGGCAATCGGAAGCAGACTGGCTTCAATCCGTGCAAGACGACATGAAACGTCAGAAGATGTTTGTATTCGCGATAGAACGCCTATCTAATGATGCATTCCTGGGTACATTAGCGGTTCATGACATCGATTGGATTGCAAGAAATGGGCGATTAGGCGTAGTTATCCACAAGCCTGAGAACTGGGGTAAAGGATATGGGACAGAAGCGATGGAGCTGCTTATCGACTTCTGTTGGAAGCACATCAATCTAAGACGGCTGGAGCTAGGCGTTCATTCTTTTAATCAGCGTGCAAAGAAATTCTACCTGAAACTGGGTTTCGTTGAGTACGGGACCGCGCATCAGCAGTTCTACATTGATGGAGAATACGTGGACACCATAATGATGGAGCTATTCCGACCAGAAACCAAGGATCGATAAGGCTGTTAGAACGGATAGAAATGTACCCCGATTATGTACCCAAATTGGTATATAGATGATGAAGATAAGAGTGAATTAGAGCGAAACACTTAGGGCGTTAGAATATGACGAGTAGGAAGAAGATCCTCGTAGTCGATGACGAGCGCATCACAACTCAGCTTGTTCAGGCATTCCTAGAACCCGAGGGCTTTGAAGTGGTCTTAGCCTATGATGGAGTAGAGGCTCTTGAAGTTGCGCGGGCTGAGAAACCGGACCTTATTCTGCTAGACATCGTGCTCCCCAGAAAGGATGGTTTCGATGTGTGTGAGGAGCTAAGGAGTGACCCTGACTTCAAAGATGTTCGTATCCTCATGTTCACTGCTAAGGGTCTTAGTCAAGACGTTGAAAGAGGTCGTCAAGTTGGGGCTGACGAATACATAATCAAACCATTCTCAGGAAAGAATCTTCTAGCTATCATAAAGAAGCAGCTTGGGTTATGAACTGGGCTGAGTGTGAATATACCACAGTCACTCGAACTCTATTGGCACATCCTTCTCTGTTTGGTCATCCTTCTTCTCAGGGGACCTCGGTTTAATTGGTAGACTAAACATCTTCTCAAACAAGTTCAAAGCTTCGCGCATTGACTCTGACCACAGGTCCTTTCCTGTCATAGTTCCAACAGGAATGCCCATGCGAACTGGGTCAATAAGAGATCTTACACGCTGGCAGCTCTCTTGGTCCCAATTCCACTCAATCATTATGCCCTCAATGTGTCGGATTATATCCGCACGAACAGATGCGAGGCGCATTCTCTCTTCATCAATTGCGCCCAACTGCTTGTGGGTCTTGTCCAACTCCTTTAGGAGTCTACGTACAGCCTTCACATCAGAATCTGCGTCTTGGGGGAAAAAGCGCGGACGTGCAGTTATTGCGGCGGGATGCCGCTTATGAGTCACTCTCATCACAAAGGCGTTTGGAAGTATTGTAGTTGATAGGCCGAAGTTTGCCTTGAGGCGGTAGTAAATCCTGTCTGGACCTAGGTCACTCTCACGCATCTCACGTTCTACAAGAGCTGCGTCCTGGAGTGCATCTAAGTGCTTTAGCACCACCCGTCTATTTGTTTCCAGAAGTTTGCCTAGTTCGTATGGGTATCTTGGACTCTGCGCTAAAAGTCGCAATATGCGCCTTCTAGTAATGTGGCCAAGTGCCTTGAACACTTTGTCAAGATCCTCTGGGTCAGTTCTTGTCAACGATGACAGTCCTCCGAGTACACCTAGAAGACAGGAGTATTCCACATACTAGTTAGGATGGTATACCACTCTATCATCAGCTTGCTGGGTGCCCAGCTCACATTAGAGATAGTCATCCATCCAGCTGGTCCGATATTATCCTGTCTGGCCTCTACATTTGCATCTACATCTATGTCTGCAATCAAGTTTACATCACGCCAATGCACCGGACTAGAGTAATAGTCGGTCCCTAGTACACTCGTTGCATTACTAATAAGACTTGTGAACCAGTCGGTCCCTAGTTCAAAGGAGCATTACCGTGCTTCGAGGACCATCTCAGCCATTTTGCTGAAGCTGTCGTCTACGTTCTCGTTTAGCTTTACCGAGGCCTCGAGATAGACTCCATCGAAACGCTTTGCAATCTTCTTGCCTTCCGCTTTTGACACAATTCGCTCGTCCTTGAGGTCGGTCTTGTTGGCTACGACAAGACATTCGTATCCCTTGAGGTGAGAGTCAACTTCCTTTTTCCACTTGGTCAATTCCTCAAAGCTCTCCCTGGAAGTCACATCATACATGAAGATTACGCCTTTTGACCCTGGATAGAATCCGGCTCGAACGCCTCCTAGGAAATCTTGGGACCCCAGATCCCAAATTTGAAGCTTAACTCTGTTGCGATTTAACTCCATTTTCTTAATAGCAAAATCTGCTCCCAGTGTAGGAGCATAGTATTCGCGAAACTTCCCCGTTGTATAACGCAGAATAATCGAGGTTTTTCCCACAGCCGCTCCGCCTACCGTGACGATTTTGAATAAGTATGATGGACTCATGACGAATATCAAATCCTGCTAGTATCATATACCTAGTTCAATGTTGCGGACAATTCACCGGTTCATGAAGTCTGAGAGCAGGCTCATAAGGTCAACTAAGCTCTTCTTCTTACTAGTGAGCTCTTCAGGCAAAGTGGCCTCATACTGCTTTGAGAGAATCAATAATGTTAACCTGGCACCTGGCCCGAGCTTTGAGTATTCTAGGAGGAAGCGTTCCAAAGATTCCGGGCTATTCTCATCATGTCGCTCGTCATCAGGGTCGTCGATGAGAATGACGCCTGCTTTTGTACAGGTTTCCACAATGCTTTGTCTGCCGTAGATAGTCTGCCCTCGTCTACCAAGTATGCTGACCATCTCCTGAAGACCGGCTTTATCTTGAATCATTTGTTGATCAGCTCCAGCCAGAATGAGAACTCTTCAAACCCTCTAAGGTCTTGAGCAGTATAGCGGTTCAGCAGATACAATTCATAAGCTTGAGTCAAGGTTTCCACATATTTTTTCAGCTTCTTTGTTCCGAGAGCGACTGAGAATTGAGCAAGCAGCTTCATCCAATCCGCATACAGTTCCATCAACCGTCTGGGGTCGAGGCCTTCAAGAAGTCTGGAATCATACTCAACTGACCATTTGCTATCCACCAATCGAATCTCCCCCACAACCTCTGGCGCAGAACCCATAGCCAGTGAAGACTGCAGCGCGTTGGTCATTTCGTTGGAAGAATACACCTTCTCTGCAACTCTAATAGCTATGTCCATTGCTTCCTTTGCGAGTAGAATTCGTCTCCTTTCAGGTGATAGCGGCTCTATCGCTTGCATGTCAAGAAGGGTTTCTATGCCATCAATCAAAGCCTCTCTTTCGAGTTGGCTTTCAAGCGCGTTCAGGATTTCTTCCACAGTTCTTCTTCCGTCAAACATGCCCGATAGTCGAGGTAGCAGATCTACGATATCCTGATGATTTCGTTTCAGCTCTTCTCTTTCCGCAGATGAAGACTGCAGCAATGGGTCAAGTCTGGAAGTCGAAGCTATAATGTCTCTTGTGTCCAAGATTCTGCGAAACGCAACCGCGCCTATCACCCAAAGGCGGGATATTTCCTCTATGACCTCTTCTCTTGGAAACCCGCTCT
>WTCK01000297.1 GCA_013138615.1 Candidatus Thorarchaeota archaeon
TATTTCGACGCAAACGTAACCAATGACAAAGACCTCAATATAACATCATCACTGGTGTTCCACTATCAAGGTATAGCGCTGTTTTCTGTTGATGTCGTCAGTGAAGCGACTGGATTACCCTGGATTATTGCCCCGCATGATGCGGACATCGATCCGGTTACGTCGACTCTTGACCTCAGCAATCTGACTTTGGGTCCAATTAGCCTCATCACTGCCGTTATCGAAGTGCAATTCCTTTTTGAATATACGGAGATGCCTGAACAGAATACGGTGAGCACAGTTGACCAAACCTTCTATCTCAAGACGCCCACTGACCCTACATCCATATTGACATCGGCCACAGGAATCGCTGCTGTTGTGGCAACGGGAGCAACAGCTTTTGCCCTTGTATCAAACTTCAACATGCTACTCGATGCCATAAGAACTTCACACAAGCTTAGGAGTATCCAGAAGAAGGCTTCTGAATTGAGGTCTTTGCCTAATCTTGCCGTGCTGGGTGCATTACCCGCATTGTTCGCTCTAGTATCAGGAATGTCCAAAGGTGTCAAGAGAAAAGAGGGCAAGGATGGAGCAGAAGCACCATCCGAGAGTGGCGTTAGCGAGTACGTAGTACGCCAGCGAATCCGTGAAACCGCTGGACCTGCGTGGCTTATGGACAAGTGTCCAAAATGTAAGCGAAAGTGGAACAAGAAGACAAACGAATGCAAGAAGTGCGGTTTTGATCTGGAAGATGGCCAACGAGCCTATGCGGACCTTTTAACGACCAAGGTGACTCCTGCCCTTCGCTTGCTTAACAAGAAGAAGACTGTATCAATTAAGCAGCTAGCAAAGAAGACAAAGTCCAACAACTACAATGCAGGTGTTCTTGGAGCCGCTCTCGTGGATACAGAGCTGAGTGAGATAACCAAGGTGTCGACTCCATTCAAGGGCTTCGTTATGAATATCGCAGGTCTTGCTTTTCTCATAATAACATGGGATCAGCTTCTGGGACGTGGTAGTAGTACTTTCCAGACTACCTTGACAATCATTGGAGCTGCTCTCTCTCTCGGAGTGATAATAGGGCTCTATTTCACTCGTAAGTCACAAATCAAGAAATTCCGGGCGGATACTGACGGAATTATTTCTGAAACGCCATCCGCAGATGAAGATGCGGCCGCAGATGAACCAGATGATTCCGTAGATGAGGAACCATCGGCTGAGTCTGATGAAGCCGAATCTCCCGAAGAGTCTGCGGAAGAGGAAGAGCCGGCTGAGGAGGAATCGGACGACGAACCCGATGAAACTGAAGCTTCAGAAGAGTCAGTGGAAGAAGAAGAGCCTGCTGACGAGGAACCTGATGAAGTTGAAGCTGCAGAAGAGTCAGTGGAAGAAGAAGAGCCTATTGAAGAGGAATCGGACGACGAACCCGATGAGGTTGAAGATTCTGTGGAAGAGGAAAAGCCTGAAGAAGCAGAGCTTTCCTCTGAGGAAACAGTCGAGGATGAAGATTCCGATACACCCGATGAACCAGAAACAGACTCAATCGAAGAGGATGAATCTGACCAACTGACTCCTGAAGAGTTGGACAAGGAACGTAAGTAAGACAGAGGGACGACAAGTTCCTCTGTTCTCTTTGGCCAGCTGATTCAATATGTAGATTCCCAAAGATTGAAGTTCATGCATTTGCCGAGCAGGGCTTAATAATAATCCAATTAGTTTCGGAGTGTTAAGCAATGGTCGAGCAGATCGCAATTATTGGATGTGGTGCCGCTGGTGCAACTGTCGCAATGCAGGCAAGGAAGTTCAACCGCAAGGTAGGAATCTCAGTTTTCAACCAGGAACAGTACTCTCAGTATTCCCGATGCGGCCTTCCTTAAACGATTTCTGGAAAGGTAAAGACATTTGATGATCTTATCCTCATGCCAGTTGACAGCTGGTCCGGACTCAAGATTGACGCCAAGTTTGGCACAACAGTTTCAAAGATTGACCACAAAGCCAAGACATTGTTCTACGAGAGCCCAGAGGGTTCTGGTAGCTATGAATATGATGCTCTGGTCTTCGCAACTGGTGCACGCAATGCAGACCCTCCGATAAAGGGGCTCGATAAGAAGCGTGTGTATGGTCTGAGAACTTTAGATGACGCAAAAGCCCTTGCCGCAGAAGTTGGCAAAACAAAGAACGCTGTCATCATTGGCGGTGGCCTTGTTGGAATGGAAGCTGCAGAAGCATTTCATGAGAAAGGTGTTAACGTGACCGTTGTTGAATTCCTTCCGAACATCCTTCTGGCGATGGTTGACCCCGATATGGCAAGTATCGTAGAGGACCATTGCAAAGAGCACGGTCTGAAGATACTTACCAATACTGCCGCCCAGGAAATTACTGGTGATGAAACACCCCGCACTGTAGTGGTTCAAAACAGAGAAACTCAGGAAATATCGGAGATACCTGCTGACATAGTCGTTGTATCGACTGGTGTGAAACCTGTCACAGATCTCGCAGCATCCATCGGAGCCGAAATTGGCACGACAAGGGGCATCAAGACGAACGAGCTAATGATGACGAACTTGAAGGATGTCTATGCTGTCGGCGATTGTTCTGAGAATGTTGGATTCATGACAAGAAAACCTGTTCCTGGTGGTCTCGGAACCGTTGCAGTACGACAAGCACGCGTTGCAGGAATAAATGCTGCAGGTGGTGATGTGAAGTTCCCTGGAATTGTCGGAGCAAAAGTCACCAAGCTTTTTGGGCTTGAAGTTGCCAGCACAGGCTTCATTGAACACACAGCCAAAGTCTTCGAAGTGGAGATAGTCAAGGGTTCTGTTAAGGGGCGCACCAAACCCCATTACTACGCTGGCGGCAAAGATATCAAGGTCAAGACATTCTACGAGAAGAGTACGGGGACGCTCGTGGGAGGCCAGATTGTGGGCCTCGAAGATGCTGCGATGAGAATCAATGTGATTACGCTCGGAATTCAACACAAGATAACTGCAGCTGACCTATTTGACATGGAGAATTGCTACGCCCCCGCGATTTGCGACACATGGGATCCACTGGTCACATCAGCAGAAGCAGCTCGACGCAGGCTGAAGATTTGAATCCCGTCATCATCTACTAGTGCCAGGCAGTGATATCACAAGTAAATTCCCGCTTGCTCATCCATAGGTAATCGTTTGGATGTTGTCAAGCGCGTATTGAAATGAGGAAACCTGCGTGGGTGAGCTAGCCACAAGTGCGATTCTCTTCACGCTTTCCGCATTCTTGGCATGGGCATGAACCGCTCTAACAATCTCCTCTGCGGTTTCCCATGTAGGAACTCTTCCGACTTCCAGTCCCATTGTGAAGAATCCAACTTCCTTGACCTCAAGGCCCTCTGCAGTCCGTAGAGCTTTGCTCGTCGCGTCATAGATTGTTGCCCGCCGATTCGGATCGGCCATTGAAACGCTTGGCCAATGCTCCACATTCTCAGAAGATGTAGCTTCTTGGATTGTTATCCCAAAGGCCCCAATGGCACTGCCCACGCCTCCAGCCCCTCTTTTATTCGTGCCCACTTCGATGTTCTTCGCCTTGACGACCAAACCAAGCTCTGAGTCATTCGGCCGGCCAAGCGAAATGGATACAATGATGTCGCCGACCATCCATTCCTCTTTCAAATTCCTGCCCCCGTGACCTTCAATGCATGCCTAAATGCGCCATCCACGTCAGGACCTAACGACACAAGAACTACTTCCTTAACTGAATCGGCGTTGGTTGAATGGTCTTCAATCGCCTCAATAATAGCCTTGGTGGATTGTTCTTTGGAGAGTCCCCCGACACCTGCTCCGATTGCTGGAAATGCAATGGATGTCAACTCATTCTCCGTTGCTAATTTGAGCGCCTCTCGAACTGATGACTTAACGAAGTCAAAAGTAGCAGGTTCACCTGGTGCCATTCCTGCGCAATGAACTACGTATTTGGCGGAGAGCGCTCCTGCACTGGTGATGACTGCTTCGCCTGGCTTAATGGGTCCCTGAGCCATCGCTTCCTGCTCTATGATGTCACCCCCCTTTCTCTTGATGGCACCAGCAACACCAGAACCCATCCATAGGTCCGAGTTAGCAGCATTGACAACTGCATCAACACTCAGCTTAGTGATAGTTCCGATGTATGTTCGGACTAGTATTCCTCCCACT
>WTCK01000024.1 GCA_013138615.1 Candidatus Thorarchaeota archaeon
AAGACAATTGAAGTCGATATCGAGCACGCAACCCAACGATTTCCTGAAGCAAGCAAGCTCAGCGTGAGGTATTCTCATCCCAGTTTCATGGTTGAAACGCTGCTGGATAACCTTCCCGAAGATGATGTTCTGGAACTTCTAAAGGCAAATAACGGTGGGCGGCACTACTACATTCGAGCAAACAAATTCAAAGAAGGGCACGATATCATGCCCTCCATTGCCACCGAGCTGGGTGCGATTATCGAACCTGACGTTGACATCTCGGGTCTATATAGAGTGACAAGAAACATCGACAAGATCGTGGGGTCCAAGCCATTTCGGGATGGCAGTATCCTCATTCACGATAAGGCAAGCGTTCTTACAGTGCATGCTCTCAATCTGAAACCGGGTGATACAGTTTGGGATTCTTGTGCCGCACCTGGCCAGAAAACTCAGCTGATTGCCGAGCAAGTTGTTCCAGGTGGTCGTGTTGTTGCATCTGAAAGGTATGCAAATCGATTACGCATAGCCAAGGAACGGACAAACCTGCTAGAATCAGTAAATGCTGAATGGCTTCATGCAGATGCCTCTAAGAGCCCTGTTAGAAACGTTAGGAAAATTCTCATTGACGCTCCATGCTCTTCAACAGGCACACTCAACAGTCATCCCTACTACAAGTGGCGGCTCAACAAGCAGACCCTGCTTGGAATTATGTCTGTACAGAACAAGATACTTGATGGCATCATTGAGAGATTTATGGACCGTCCAGGAACTGAGATTGTTTATGCGACCTGTTCTGTTCTGCCGCATGAAGGCGAATCACAGATTGATTCGGTGCTAAATCGACACAAAATCGAACTGCTGGACCCCGGAATTCTTGGTTCAAATGGATATCCCGGTTTCGAATGCTCAAAGAATGTGCGTAGATTATTCCCACACAAACACGCAACAAGTGGGTTCTTCATTGCCAGATTCAGAATCACTGACTGATCTTTCTTCGGACAGAGTCCATGACTCTTCGACCGAACTCCTTGTCATCTCTGAAACCCCACGGAATCTTGAGGAATGACGTCGTCGCCTCATCAATTGCAGATACGTCCTTCTCTACAAGAGATTTGAAAACTAGTTTAGTCCATCCAAAGACTAGGCTCTCATTGAACTCATCTTTATGACCTGATTCTGCAGCCGTGGTTGCGAGGTATGAGATGCCCTCCTTGGGTCTCCCAAGCATAAGATCTGCCAGTGCTGCCATGCAAGCAAACACAACAGCGTTCTTCAGCATCCCGGATTGAATGTACTTCTCAGCGCCTTCTTTGTACTCGACTGCTTTCTTCTCGTAGAGCGCTTTGCCATCGACAATGATCAAATCCTTTGTATCGTCTTCTTTCACAGCTCGTTTGAGACTAATTCCACCCAGAATACTGGCTTTCAATTCAGCCTGCAAATCTGCCTCCGGTGATCCGTCTATCGCTGTTCGAACAGCTTTCATGAGATTCTGTCCTGCTTTCATAAGCTCCTGTTTGAGTGCTGGACTCTGGAGTGAAGGGTCCGAGTTTTGCAGGCCATCCTCGAGTATCTGGCGTGCTCTGCAGAAGGATTCGTAGCCTGTGTCAATCAGGGTGAGACTTGTGGCGAAGTTGATTGCTTTAATGTGCGCACCTATTGCATTATCGAATTCACCAAGACTTTCGAATTGACTTGCGGAACCAATTAACCACGGAAAAGCGTCCGTACTGTTGGAGTCTATTGACTCTTGAGCGCGCGTTAGGGAATTGTATGCATCTATGCAAATATCCGCCAGCGTAGGCTTTGCGCACTTGGCTGTAGCTTCAGCTACCGCTAGAATCTGATTCCTCAGTTTGCAGCCGTATCCCTTGGTCATCGTTTCGAGCCATTTACACTTGTCCGAATTCTCCAATCACGGTCCACCCTGTTTGGCCTAAAGCTCCATTCCTTAAACGGTAATACCCGCCCTAGGCATAAAAACAATTCTCGGTTCATCGACACCCTTAACTGGATTGATTATTCGCAGTTAGCCGAGGTTCCAGCCTAATGGATGATGAAACTGAATTGGCTATGATTCGACGAAAGAAGATGGCCCGGCTCATTAAGCGGGAGAAGGTTGCCAAAGCTTCCAATGAACGGAGAGCGAAAGTGAAAGCTGAACATGCAAAGCTACTCGCAAGGTTTCTTGCACCAGACGCGGCTCAGTACCTCGAAGGTTTGAAGAAGAGTGAACCGGCAATAGCTGGGCGTGTCGAAGAGATTATTCTCAATCTCATAATTAATCGAGGCTTCCGCCAAGTTATCAACCAGCTAGACCTCAGGTACATTGTACGTCAGTTAAAGGGCGAGGGCCCAAAAATTAGAATCCAACGAGGCGGAGAAATGACTGACTTCGGCGATTATGTTCGTGAAGCCACTAAGAATGGCAGCAACGACTCCAACTAACTAAGTGATTGAGCTCTAGCTTTCCACTCTCTAATTTTGTACTGCAACTCCTGTACGTTCCCCTCTTTTTTCTTCCATGAATCAGCTGTTCGGCGCATTTCGAATACCAATGTGCCTCCTCGACTCATTTTCTGTTCAAGGACGTCAACAGCCGCCTCTATTGCGCTGACAATGCCTTCGCCTTCCTCAGTTTTTCCAATAATACCTTCCAACGAATCAAAGATTGCCAATGGATCCAAGTTCTTCCACTCCTCAACTGGCACCTTCACTTCGCGATACTTCCTAGCTGGAATAATCGTGTTTCCATCCCTTATCTCGACCTCTCCATCGGCCTGCAGGGCGTCGGCTATTTCCATGGCCTTCGATACGTCCACAACTAGAATCGAGGCGATTTCTTCAGTTCTGACAGAACGCTTGGTTAGAACGAGATTCAACACTCTGAATCTTTGATCTCCTGCTTCAAGTAGCACTCTCTGAAGATCCTCTAGGGCATTATCATCCGAGTTCAGAACTGCAGTTGCAGCCTGCGAGAGAGCCGTCAGGTTCTCTTTCTGCTTCTGGATTACTTGCTGTGCGGCAACAAGCTGTTCACCGAGTCCCTGATCATCTCGCACCGGGACTGCAATTGTATGTTGCTGCGTCTGTTCTGCTCTCAGACTTTGCACTTCATGCCCCATTGAGTCAAGAGCTCCGCTGTATCGTTGGACATCAGAACCGAGAGCTTGAATCTCCCCATCTTTCTGAGTTATCACTTGTTCCAGCTGAGCAAGCTGCTCTTCAAGTTGGTGTGCTCTTCTTTGAGACCCTCCCAGTTGAGCCTGCAATACGTCTATCTTCTGGTTCAATGATTGTATTGTCATCATCTGGTCGCGTATACGCTCGTTTGGATCTGACATCTGTGCATCTCCCAATAATGAAATGGGATTTGTGCACTAACAATTAAAGTCAATTGTGTGCTTCTTGGCAATCAAGGTGGGTATCTTCAAGTTGCAACTTTTCGACGCACACACTCACATCGACATGAAGCATTTTCAGAATGACCGCGAAAGAGTCCTGCAGCGCGCAAAAGAAGCCGGTCTAATAGGAATGGTCACGAGCTCAATAAATCCTGGCTCTTTTCGACGGACTCTAGGTATAATGAAGAAGCATGAAGGATTCGTGCATCATTCAGCAGGCTGCCAGGTGTCAAGACTTACGAAATCCGATGCTGATACGATTATATCATTAACAAGAAAATACGCAGATGATATCGTGGCTGTAGGTGAGGTTGGACTTGACTATCACTGGGTCAAGGTGCCTTCTCAGAGGAAGGCACAGGAACCGCTCTTTTGCATGTTCATAGACCTCGCGGAAGAGCTCAAGAAACCCATTGTAATTCACTCCCGGAAAGCGGATGCTGAAGCAGTAGACTTCTTGGAGCGCCATTTCTCAGGCGAAGTCCTTATGCACTGCTTCGATGGTGATGCTGATGTAGCTGAACGGGTCCGTGACAATGGTTGGCATATCACTCTGCCAGCCAACTTCAGGAAATATCGGAATCGCACTCACGCCGCGAGAATATTGCCTTTGGAGCAGATTATGCTAGAAACTGACGGTCCATACTTGTCGCCAGTTAAGGGGCGCAATGAGCCTGCGAATCTCACGTACGGTTGCAGGTTCCTCTCCGAGTTGCGTGGTTTGTCCATGGAAGAAGTAGCTAATGCAACAACGGGAAGTGCCAAGAAATTTTATGGCCTGTGACCGGATAAACTACTCCACCACTTCAGGGTGAAGTATGTCAGTAACTGACCCGAAGCTATCCAGATTCACGTAGAAGTAATGATCGTCGTGTTCTACTTTGACTGTAACTGGAAATCGCTTTGCAGTCTTGACTATGCTGTAGTCGATATCTAGAGGTGCCTTTTCCGAACAAACTGGGCATTTGGCGATTCTTTGAACCTCGAATTCCTCCTTGAATGCAGATTACGGATAACCCAACTTACTCTGATTTGAGCTTTGAGTCGGTACTCAAGACGACGACCGCACCGCAACCTTGAGGGTCTTTCAGTGCTTCTGTAAAGGTTTGTGTGATTTCACTGGGGGATTCTTGAGCAATGTCCTCACTGTCGGTTCCCACTATGCGCAAGTTCTCGTAGACTCCAGTTTCAGCTAAAATGCCGAATTCGGTTTCCCCTTCAGTCACTCTCAAAATCAAGAATTTAGCAAAGTCCATCCATTCGTCTTTTGGCCCTCGAAGGCTTATCTCAGTTCTCGTGACTCTCTGGCTCTTTAGTATGGGCTCCAGAAGATAAGCCCGAATTATCTGATTGCCAACCTTTCTGCGAATATCAATGAACTCCCGCACTGTACCGTCTTGGAACTTCAGTTTCCACGTACGTTGAGAGCTCAAGAGAACACCATGATATGTTCAAT
>WTCK01000266.1 GCA_013138615.1 Candidatus Thorarchaeota archaeon
GTGGTCGTGAATCTCTCAAGTATACCTTCGGCTGATTGATTGCCAAGACATATGCGTGACTCTCGTACATCCTGCCTTGAGATGATTCCATACTCTTACACTCCTGACACTATCAAGCCGCATTACACATGCAAATGGCGGTTTATGGATAAAAATGCAGTGCTCCTACTTTACACCAGTTCTAGTCGCAGTCAGTTGGTCAGAATTTAAGATCTTGACTTCAGAACAAGGTCTACTATCTCTATTAGCTGTTCATCGGTTAGATCAGTGGACCTCGCATCAAGGATAGTCTTCAGTTCTTCCTTGGTTGTTGGAGCTATATTTGCAACTTGAACGGCTTTCATCCGCTTGACCGAATATTTCTTGATGAGGCGTTCTACGAGCTTCTTTGATACAGCTGGTGCCATCCTAGAGAATGCTGAGGCATGCTCCAGAGTGATTGTCTGCTGAAATGATAGCTCTCCTTCCTTGGCTCGCTTAGCTAGGACTTTCTTCACTTGCGGGAGGGTTATTTCCTCCTCCGCTATGACTTCTTTTGGCATGTGGTGTCACTCAGCCTTTGCTAACTTGAAGGTGCTCGGGTCTTATCATCAATGTCTTCATGGCTTTACCAAGACTAACATCAACGACAACTGCCCTTCCGCGCATTTCTTTGACAACACCCGTTCTCCCTTGATACCTTCGATGAGGCATACCTTTGTGAAAACTCGGGTTTATCACTATGTCGACTCTCTGCCCTTTCTCAAAGATGACAAGTACTCTATTTGGAGGGGCAAGACCACGTGTCCGAACCCTCTTGCTCATCAAAGCTCTTGTGCGGGCGCGGAAACCATGACTCTTCTTGACCATAGGGCATCAACATGTTATTCGTTAGTACCTCGGTCGGTGAGAGAGATATTCCCCAACCTAGACGAGGCCGAGCCTCTCCTCTTGGGTCACCACTTAAGGATTATGGTCTGTTTCCAGATTGTGAATCGCTGTAACAATCAGTTCAGTGCATAAGCATGCAGAGCCTACCTTGTCGGCAACCGATGGCACAGTTCTCCCTTCGTCTCCTGATATCAGTTCCTTGATGTAGGTGCCACCTTGAACCTTGAAGTAACCCTCTAGCTCATGGCTTCTCTTCTTCTTCAATCGCACCTCATAGATGTGCTTTGTCCTTGTCAGGTCACTTCTTCTGTGTGCCACTCGCGTTGGAGTTCTCTGAGCAAGGTCAATACCTGTAAGCTCTCTCTCTGCTCTTTCTACTTCTTCATCAGTCAATTCTCGATCAGTCTTGATGATGGCTGAATACTCCTTGACATTTTCAGAAGATTCACTCTTGAGTTGCTGTAGATGCTGTCTGTTAGTGAGTCGTAAGCCTTCGACTTCTACCTTCTTGCGTGATTTCTTTCTGATTCTTTTCTCCAGCTTGGAGAGATTCAGCGTTCTTACGCGAGGCTCGCTAATCTCCACAACAAACGGACGTCCAGTCCCAAGCATCAGAGCATCCACATCTTCGCGTCCTGCACCATGAAACTTGAAACGTGTGCCTTTGGCGGCTTCTTGGATTGGCAAACTGACGTACTCTGAAATGGAATCCGGATATCTTCTCCCTGTGTTGTGACAAACATCACATCCCTTGCCGTTGCACTCTGTACAATCCCATCGGCTTTGGGGAACTCCCACCACCATCTTTCGGTACCTGCCGTAGATAAACAGCGGGTTAATCTGCAACCTCACTGAATCATTCTGCATATCATAGACTACGACTAGTTCCGGTCTATCAAAGTCAACGGTCTTATCAAATGCAACGGCAAGCTGTTTCCCGAACTCCCTATTGAAATTGGACCTCAGAGTTTCTCCGTATAGGAGATCATGTTGTCCCTTCAGCTCATCTTCTCTTTCTGCAAGCGTCGGACGCGGTATGGACCCAGCGAGGAACGTCTGGAATTCGATGTCCTTTGTATTCTTCACTGCTCGTTGAACGATCTCTGGTATTTTATCAAATGCGCATTCGCCGTCCATTGTACAGAGGCAACAGACCTTGTCCTTCTCATAGTCCAGTTCTTCCTTCTCAGCAAGAGTCTGCGCTGGAGCGAACGCCCCATTGCCAGCGAGAGCCGCGAGTAGTTTCCTGCCTTCGTCCTTCGCACCAGATTTGATTGTTTCATCAGCCATCATTGAGAGTATGAGCTTGATTGAATGTCCTCTCTGGTCGTTCGATGTGCCAGTGCTTAACCAGGCGAACTGCCGACCCAGGCATCTGTCACATAGAGGATTTTCCTCGAGCAAGGATGCCGCGATGTCTAGTATCCCTGGGTTCTCTCTACGCGCCATGTAGTAGGGCCTCGTCATCAAACGGCATGCGCTTTGCACATAAAGATGTGCTATTCACTAGATGAATGGGTCTATGTATTTCAACGCTTTCAGACCCAAGACAAACGTTCTGGGATTCCGCATAAGCCGAGCGATCACTTTGCGCTGCATATCCATGTCGCCCTCCTCTTTCACAATTTCCACAAGACCCATGGAATTCGCGTCCTCTATTATGGAGTTCAATCCCTTGTCTGAAAGAACGGACAATGCTCTTTGAGCAATGTACATCATCCGGAGGTCCTTCAACGTTCTGGATCGCCAACTCCTTTCGTAGTGACTCATTGATTTCTGCGAGAAATCCCTCTCTGCAAGTGCCTTGGTGACGGTCTTTCCTGCGATTTGGGCCGCAATTCCTCCCATGACAACACCGCCGCCCGTTGTTGCCTTGACCATACCCGCAGCATCGCCCACAACGAGAATCCCCTGAGCAAAGCTCCTTTTTACCGGCAACCCTACGAGGACGATTCCTCCGAATCCTCTCTCTAGCGTGGCCCCCTTCAGTCGCTCTCGAAGGACTGGATGGTGATTGATAGCGGCTTTAAGTCGAGGCTTTGCACTATCCTTGGCCGCAAGACCAACTCTTGCTCTGCCCTCGCCCATAGGTATCAACCAAGCGAAGAACCCAGGTGCAATCTGGCGTCCATAGAACATCTCCACAATGTCATCGTCTATATTTACACCTTTCACTTCATACTGGTACGCAGGAAGCTTGTTTCGCCTTGACACTACTGGTAGGTCCAATGCCTTGGAAATCTGGCACCGCGAGCCCTCTGCATTGATAATAACTTGAGCACTGCGTTCTGATGACACACCATCTTCTCTAATGCGTAATACCTTGGTATGGCTCTCACTCGTTTGA
>WTCK01000177.1 GCA_013138615.1 Candidatus Thorarchaeota archaeon
AATGAACATCGTTGGTCTTATCATGGTCATTATTGGCTACTGCGTACCTGGGAATGTACTTCCAACCGGGGAAGAGAGCATTGCCGAGTGGGGATACGAGGAAAAGGATGAATATGTGACTTCTTGACCCATTATCTAACAATTGCTGGCTTTATGTACAGCCATATATGTACATAACAAAGTATATATCAAAGTTGACGATGCAGCTTGTTGAACTGTAATGCCCATGACAGGTTTCAATCCCTCTATACAACGTGTTGGTTACATTGACGCCATGGCTCGGATTGTTGAAGAGCTCAAGAATGGTGTTCCACTGTCGATTGGTGATTTGTCAAAAAAGCTCGACATTGATCGACGTACTGTGGGTCGGGTAATCGATGTTCTTCTTGACATCCAAGAAACCTTCAATTCACAATCTATGACAACCGAGAAGAGCGGGCGAAGCTTCCTCGTAGCCTTCAGGGAACGGGGATCTGCAGTTCGTGAGATTCTTAAATCAGCTACCAATGTCGTTCGAAGAAATACGCAGTTCGGTCTATGGAGCTTTTTGAAACGCAAGGAGTGATCGCCATGTCTAGGATGTTTGGATACATACTCGCCGCCATACTTGTAGTACTTGCCGCTTCAACTACTTACCTGCTTTGGACAATGGCAGGTTGGAGAGTAGGTGTGCAAATTGTGGCTATCCTGCTGGTTGGCGCCATTGGAGAACACTATGTTTCGGGACAGGGGTATTATCATTATACGGACTCTAAAACCAATGGTTTCTTTGTAGGCCGGGTGCCATTATGGATTCCCTTCATGTGGGTTTTTGCAGTTCAAGGCACATTGGTGTTTTCATTGATGATGGGGCTACCTGCAGCTGCTGCCATCTTGAGCTCTGGGCTGTTGGGCGCTGTTCTGGACCTAGTGGCAATTGAGCGAATCCTCAGCCGCGAAAGAGCTTTGTGGACTTGGACTCCGGTTGACAATGGGTATTTGGGATTTCTTCCCGCTCAGGTTGATCGATTTACTGCGCCTCCGGGCAACTATCTAGTCTGGCTTATCTTTCCTGTAATTGCTAATTGGCTTCTATACGGTATGATTATGCTCTTTCCGTGATTTGCAGACGTCCATTAGCATCATACAGACGGTAGTTCGGCTAGCTAATACCGAGTGTATGTTACCTCGGAATTGCTCCTGTCTTACACACGCTCTTCAATGGGTTGCGCTCTTCAAACTAATGAGCACTTATGACAGACGAGAAGATGAAATGGCTTCTGAAGAATAAGCTTGTTTGTGACTTCAGGGGCTTTCCCATAGGACGTGTGAAGAAAGTCTGGTATGATGAAGGAAGAGGACCGTTTGTCGTTGTTGAGCGGGGCGGTCGGCATTGGGAATCAATACCGCTGAGGGCCATCCATTCCGTAGAAGAAGAGATTCGTCTTAAGCCCCCGATATTCGCCGAGTAAGGGGCTAGCAATCGCATGGAGTTCCTAGTCTTGACGGGATTAAATCATCAAAGCCGAACATCATGCGTAGCGCAAAACTACGATAATCGCTATGTGTTGCGATAAGGAGAATGACTAGGTGACACGCCGAAATCAAACACGGGGCTGGTCATCTGATTACCAGATTGATAAATCTCCAAAACGCAGTAATGCTATCAAAATAACCGTTTTCACGAGCGAGCATTGCGGTTTCTGTGATCATGCATTGGAGCTAGTGAAAGAAGCAGCGCGCGATTTAAGCTATGGCTCGGATATTTTTGAAGTGGTGGAATCGCGAATAGAGCAACATTTGGATCGTATTGAATCTGAGGATATTATTGCCGTGCCGACAATTATGGTGGGCAAGTCACGCATCATCGGCGTTCCTAAGTTGGAAGATGTCCGGGATCTTATTCATGGAGCCATGCTCACTCATCATGTTGATGATACTTGAAAATGAATCAGGCACAGGCTTAATCGGTCCACGTACTGGGTACGATTTGATTTCCTATAAGCGTAGGATATCCTTGGCATTGCCCTTCGTAATGATTTGACTAGTTTCTACATTTAGGTCTATCATATTCAACACAGCTCTTAGGTCCCCGTACTCAGTATAATGCTCTGAACCAAAGACTAGTCTTCTAACTCCGATGTCCTGAACAAGCGCATCAAGGAAAACTTTCAGTGGCGATTCGACCAGTTTGATTAATGTCACTGACACTTCTAGCCAGATATTGCTCCTAGCCACCAAAGGTAGTAATTTGGGGAAACCGAAGTGCCCTCCCATATGAAGCACAACGAACCTGCCATCCGGATACATTTGCGACGCTCGGTCTAAGAATGTGATTGTATCGCTGGTCATCTCAGCATTATGCAGATAGACAGCTAAATCTGCTTCGATAGACGCCTGGAGCAGCGCATAAGCGGCAGGATCTTGAGGGTGATACAGCCTGTCGTCGAAAATAACTGCTCTGCATCCTTCATCAGCGTAGCGTGTGACCATCTTCCGCGCGTTGCTTAGCGGCCTTGGAATAATCGCGCAGGCGCTCATCAGCCTATCAGGGTTCATCGAAGCAGCCGCAACATGGAGATCATTATCATAGCTAGGCGATGTTGGGCACACAACTGCCTTCTTAATTCCGTGCATATCCATATGCCGTATTAGTTCATCAACATGATTCTTCAATGTGTGGTCACTGACATCATCAGCTTCCATTCGTGTGCTTCCCAGATGTGTGTGGATGTCAATGGTCACCATATAAC
>WTCK01000149.1 GCA_013138615.1 Candidatus Thorarchaeota archaeon
AACTTCTTGTTACCGGAGGTGGCCTTCACCAAGCCGAGTACTCCTAGTGCAGTTAGTACATCAGCACTGGGCACCCACGCAGAGTAAATCCGCCCGACGTTAACTATAGACGAGCCTCGTCGATCAAACACAACACCCATAGCCTCAGCTATCTCAATTTCTCGAGGCAGTAGCGCTTTCTCGAATTCAAGCAGCGCTCTTACTTGACCCTCATCAGCCAGCGATGTGTCAAGACTCCTTGAGAGATCCATGTACAACATCGAACCAATGATTGGACCGGAATCACCCACCACAAGTGACGTTGATGATGTTAACGCAATAGGGGGTACCAGCAATGAAGCGACTATGAGAGCAAGGACAGCGCAATGTCTAAACATCGGTCAACCTCAATAACGGTTATTCTCTTCGTTTCCAGTGCTGACCTGATATGCTTTTGCCTGACCGTAGATGACTGCTGTTTAGCGACATTGCGCACGCTCACCACAAAACCCAATACCATGAACTGCAACATTTCCCAAGTGCCTACTGTGTCGCAGAAGGAGGTTCAACCCGAGTTCAGACATTTTCTCAGTGATGATGCCATACCGTGGGATAATCTCATTACGGCGGCCGGCAAACGCACAAAGAATGATGTTAGCCCTTTCGAAGCCTTCACTGATGTTGTTATTGAGTTGGCATCAAAGGAGAGCATGAAAGAGAAATCAAGCCCATCGATTCTTCGGATGGGGACAGAAGCGGGTCTCTTACGAGGGCGTCTTGCAGAGTGTTTGTTCATATCCGATGGTTCTAGCGACCCGGATATCCTGAGCCTCAGAGCGATAAGTCTCTTTGTACTCTCTGATACCAAGGGAATCATAGAAGCTCTCAAGACGATGGAATCAGTAATCGGAGAGAACTCACCCCCAAGCCATCAGGTGAAACTCAGCACCGTCAAGATACTCCTTGCTGCCGCAGAAAAAGACACGAGTGTTATCACATGCATCATGGAGTTTGACAACCTGCTTGAAGCCTATCCCGAGCAGGTCGAGAAGCCCACCATAGAAACCATGTTCGCTCTCTACGTAGTTGGGTTCTTGCTTAGAGAAGTAGGCCAACTCGACCGAGCAGCACACATTGTTGATACATTGGAAGATATGGCACGATCCAGAAATCACAGAATGATGCTTGCACTAGTAGAGAATCTTAGAGGCAATATCTGCAGCTTCCGTGGAGAGTTCGATCGGGCAAAAGAGCATTACCTTCGACTCCAGAGTGCAAGTGCCAAGTTATCGTTCGACCTCGGACACGCCATGGCTCTAAACAATCTTGGCAACATGATGCTCAGTATGCTGAAACTTGAGGAGGCCTTCGGTTACCTTGATGGTGCCCTTGAGCTGATGCAAGTGGAGTATGGTAAAATCATGCCACTGACGAATCTTGGTGAACTTTCAATCATTATGGGCAGATATGAGGATGCTGAGAAATACCTCACCCAAGCAATCCGCATAGATGAGAAAGTGAAACGAGGAATACTGGAACCCTACGCATGGTATGCAATACTCCTAACCAAGACATCCCGATTTCCTGAGGCAAGGAAGTACTTGAAGAAAGCGAAGGTCATGGCAAAGAGCACTGAGAAGCCGCTTGAGCAAGGCGCATACCTGTATGCAAGGGGCGTCTATGATACATCGCAGCACAAGTTTGCTGCTGCCATCAAGCACTTCGAGAAGGCGCTCCGGACGGCAAAAGACAACAATATCCTCGAATTGCTTGTCCACGTAAAACCCCAGCTTGCAAAGATGTATGTGGAATCGCACACTATTACAAAGGACCCTGAAGACATAACAAGTGCAGCCTATCATATCGGCGACATCATCCAAATCTCGAAGGAGCAGGGACTGCAAGACCTCTACGCAGAAGCGCTTTTACTCCGCAGTGATATAATGAAACTTGCTGGAAAAAGGCTTGAAGCCAAAGGGGACCTTGAGCGCGCTTTGAGCGTTGCATCTTTCACTGGAAACTATAGACTAGAGGAGGAGGCAAATGTTAGACTCAGAGAGGTCATTGCACCGGAAGCCCAAGCGATGGAGATGGATCGTGAAGGATTCTCCAAAGCAATTGATCGTGTATCTGCGTTCAAGCCCGCGGGAAGTCTGAAACAAGTGCCCATTCCAACAGTGAGTGCCCTGATTGCGATAGATCGTAACTCCGGTTTGCCAGAATACGTATACTACTTTGATACTAAGGTCCAAGTTGATAGCTCACTCGTCAGCGGGTTTGTTACCGCGATATCCTCGTTCACGAATGAGCTAATGGAAACCCAGGGACTTCTGAGGTCAATCAACCATGAAGGCTTTGCGCTTCTTATGGAACATACGGAATCTAGAACAGTCGCATTGGTGGCCAGCGAAGAAACCTTTGATATCAGATACTTGCTTCGTGAGTTTAGCTTGAAGTTTGATGAGAAGTATCCCACTCCCGAAGCGTCAAGGGGAATCGATTCAAAGGATTATGATAACGCAGATGACCTGGTTAAGCAGGTCTTCGCTGCCGCGATGGTAACGCGGGAAGCATAGAAGCAGTCAGCTGCGCTTATATCGCTTCACAATCTCAGATTGGCGTGCAAGGTAACACTCGATGACATCAGAGCAGGAGATTCTGGAGATACTCCAGATTGGGGAAACCCAGAACGCAGAGTTCAAGCAACGCCTTACGAAAGCTGATCTCAAACAGGATAGACGACAGAAACTGGTCACGCGAATAAGATACATGACTTGTGACAGCCCATTTGAAGGCAGGTTCCTACTTGGGATAGAGGACGTTAGTGGGAGAGAATGGATAGTAAGTGGGCTGACTGAGTCCAAACTAAAGACTGCTGAAAGGGTATTGCTAGAAATATGTGAGGAAGCAGACGTCGAGATAATTGAGGAGGAGCGCATCGAAACCTCTCAGGGTTTAGTGGGCATCTATCTCCTGAAACGCACTGCCGCTCCTGAAGTGAAGGAAACGTGTTCCATCAATGTTGCCGGCAGAGTGAATTCAGGAAAATCCACTCTCATTGGGGCGCTTGTTACAGGTCAGCCTGACAACGGTAGTGGGCGTGCACGGGCATTCCTTCTGAAACATCCACAAGAGATAACGCGCGGCCAGACAGCTGATATCCATCTAGCCTTCATGGGATTCTCTGAGGACGGCGAATGCATACATCTTGAAAATCCTCTAAGCAAGGAGGAATCCGCCAGAGTACTAGATCAATCGGCGAAGATTCTGACATTCTTTGACGCGCCGGGACATGAAGAATACAGCAAGACAATGATTAGAAGTATCTTAGGTGCTGATGCGCAATACGGTTTGGTTCTCATACCGGTTCCAGAGGAATTCAAACTAATTCGGAGTGAAGAGAACAAGACTGGAATCAGACGACTCGATGATATCACAAGAGAACACATGATTCTCATGGCCAGTCAAGATGCCCCTTTGATTGTAGTGATGTCCAAGATGGATAAAGCAAAACCGGAAGAAGAGATGCTAGTTACCGAGGTCATACGAAACACACTGAAGGAAATCGGAAGGATTCCGGTCAACATCACAGAACCGGCGGATATTCAGCCCCTAGTCAAAGAATTGAGCCACGGCACGATTGTGCCAGTTCTGCAGTTGGCAGCAACTGAACATGAGTCCCTTGAGCTCTTTACCAATCTCCTGAAGCATCTTCCCTCAAGTTCAAGGAATGTGGACGTGACAAAGCCAGCTCGGGCGTTCATTGACAAGGTATACCGAGGTATCAGAGGCACAAACGTTGTTGTCACTGGGACCGTCAACTCAGGCGTCTTCAAGAAGGGACAGTCAGTGATGTTGGGGCCCATTGACAATGGGGATTTCGTTGATGGGCGGCTCTTCTCAATTGAGATGTTCAAGAAACGAGTAAGAGCTCTAAGGTCGGGAGACCTGTTTGGT
>WTCK01000005.1 GCA_013138615.1 Candidatus Thorarchaeota archaeon
CTGGTACTGATACCAGAGATGTGAGAGACCTGTTGAAGCAATATAATCAGATGAAAAAGATGATGAAAACGATGGGAAAGCAGCGTAGAGGGAGAAGAGGCGGCGGAATTCCTGGCCTACCAGGACTAGATGGGATGCAGTAGCTCCAAGAATAGTAAGGTCCTGATGTAACAATGCGTCGTTTTCTGATTCACTTTGAAAAGTTGCCCATAGACATCGTGTCTGTTAAATCCGGTCAGAATAGTCCGGAGGTCGTAATCGCATGCAGATGTGTCAACGTGGGACTCTTTGTTTCAGGCGACCTGAGGAGGAATGTAGAGGTCAGTTTCGCAATCGGCAAACCGGAAGATCTAGGAGTTGTGACATTCCCCGGTTCCGCCCTGAAACGCGTTTCGCCGGATGAACGATCAATTTCCTTCTTCCTTCTGAAAGCCATGAATGTGCTTCGAGAGTTGCCGCTAGGTGGCAAGAAGAGGATGGACAATGGCATTGTGGTTCAGAGAGTAAATGCCACAGATTTGCTTCAGGGGTGGGAATCATCTCAAATCTATGTATCATCTCTTGATCCAAGCATTAAACCGAAACAAGTGGATGTTCACCCGGAAGGATTGTTCCTCTATGAGCTGAATAGTACGACTTTGGCAGACTTAATCGAAAATACCCCGAAAAACTTGCTTTCCCGTCTTCCTCATCCCGAACGCTTCATTTTGGATATCAACCTGTATTGTGACCAACTATAATGTGGTCTTGAAGAAATCTTCATAAAACGACCATCCGTTTGTTATGTGAGCATAAACCGAGCGTGATTCTGCTGCCGACCAATGTTACTCCCGAATTTGATAAGCAAAGGCAGATCTATGAAGATACCGAGAGTCTGGAACAGAGGATAATAGAGCTTCAGAAGCTCATCAGTCTCGCACCTAGGCACAAAGGCGCAGAGCGGATGAGAGGGGACTATCGGAAGAAGCTTGCCAAATTGAGGGCAGAGGTCGAGAAGAGGAAGGACCAAGCCCGCACCCGCAAAGGCAGTGCAGGAGCAGAAGAGGGAGTCATCAGAAAAGAGGGAGCAGGTCAAATCTGTTTAATCGGCGTGACAAACTGTGGAAAATCTTCATTGATTAACGCGGTTTCGAATGCTGAGTTTGATGTGGGGGATTATCCCTTTACAACTGCCATCCCAACACCTGCGATGCTCACACTTGAGGATATCAACATCCAGCTAATTGAGCTACCGGGTGTTTTCAAAGGAAGTCATGAAGCAGGCATCGGTAGACAAGCCCTTGGCGTGGCGAGAAACACCGACTGTATTGCTCTTGTAATAGATCTCTCAAGAGATGTAGTTACCCAGATGGAGGTTATACTTGAAGAGCTGAACCGCGCTAGAATCCGACTTAACAAAGAGAAGACTGCTGTACGAGTGGAGAGAGTCGGATTAGGAGGGCTCATGATATATGGAGTGCAGAACTATCAAGGCAACGAAGATGAACTGTATGAATACCTCGAAGCACGAAGAGTAACCAACATCATCGTCCGTTTGCAGAAGCCGGCTACATTCCAGCAGTTTGTGGATGCAATGGACGCAAGCGTCGCATACGTTCGCGCTCTCGTGATTGCAACCAAGGGAGACGCTTCGGGCTCTGAGGAAAGGTTCGAAGAGCTGCAGGATAAGTATGGTGAGAGATTTGACATAGTTCCTGTTTCTGCCGAGAGAGGAGAGAATCTTGATGGAATGAGTTGGGCGCTCTACGAACATCTAGACATACTGCGAGTATACACAAAAATACCAGGCAAGAAGCGTGAAATGAAGCCCATTGTTCTTCCAGAAGGGTCAGTGGTTGAGGATGCGGCGATGAAGGTCCACAAGGAGCTCTTCGTGGAACGATTTCGTACGGCTATTATTATTCGAGAAAATGATAAGATTAAGCGAAGACAGGTGGGCCTTCGCTATCCGTTGAAGGACGGGGATGTTCTTCAGCTGATGCATCGATGAGAAACTGAAGGGAGCCGTTTTTTTTGACCAAGTTTCCAAACCTTCACATTGTTCTTGTTGAACCGGAGAATCCTGGAAACGTAGGTTTTATTTCCAGAGTCATGGCAAATTTCGGAGTATCGAACCTGAGAATAGTCGGTATGGACCCGAAACAAGATCAGTATGCCCAGATGTTCTCGGTTCATGCCATAGATATTCTTGAGGCTGCAGAGATCTTTCCAGATCTTGAATCCGCATTGAGTGACATAGACGCAGCTTGGGCAGCAACAGCAAGGACAGGTTTCAATCACAGCGTGACCAGGGCGGCAGTTCCGCTCCCTGAGCTCCCTGACCCTGCATCGCGAGATGGACAGGTGGCCCTCGTTTTTGGCAGGGAATCCATTGGATTGCGGAACGAGGAGGTTTCCATGTGTGACTTCGTCTTCACAATACCAGCCTCCAAGTCCTACAATAGCTTGAATCTGAGCCATGCAGTGGCCGTCGTGCTCTACTCACTCTTTGTGAGATATGCTCCAAAAGAGCCCCGACTGCCCAGTGAAGCAAGAGCAGCTACATGGGACGAAAGAAATCAAGTTTGTATTTTCTTTGACGAGCTTGTTGATAGCACGAGAATCAAGGACTTTAGGAAACCCATTGCTAAGCAGGTGTTTCGGAACCTACTTGGGCGGTCCTATATGACTGGACGTGAAATAACAACACTCACTGGAACTATTCGGAAAATAGCTGAACTGGTCGTTGAGGAGGAAGACTGAGCTCACTGTCCACCATAGCCCAGCTTGCGCTTCAGCTCTGGATCAATCTCATCGAAACGAATCTTGCACGGAGTCGGAATCTTCGGTGCCGCCTTCTTCAGCGCCTTCATTGCATTCTTGATATCATTCCTGTTCGTGCGGATGGTAATGAGTGGCTGGTTAGGCTTGACCCTTGCGGCGCTGCCTATCACCTTACCCCAAGACTTTCGCATACCGTCCTGAACACGGTCTGCTCCTGCACCGGAAATCATCTTGTTTTCTCGAAGATAATGATATGGCTTAACACGAATTCTAAGATGGTAGTTACTTCGACCGGTCACTTTGCCCATGTAACGATTTGAGGCGATTCTGGCCGCCTCAAGAGCTTGGTGTCGAATTTGACATCTCTCTAAGCCGATGAGCGATAGCACTACCTCGAAGTCACCGCCTGGATTGCCCATGTCAAAGCTGACTATTCTGCTGGCTGGTCTACGATGAATATATTTTTTTCGAACAAACGCAGGGCGGTCGCATTCTCTGTAGCATTGTCCAGGTCTCTTTCCCATCTTATTCCACCTGAGAGATATCTATGGCCTAGTGTGGCCAGAGTCAGCAAGAAACTTTGAGGTGAGAATAAAAGGGTTATGGCATGGCTTTCAGATTCCAGAATCAGTAAGTCCTATGAGAGATACAAAGCCCCCTTACGCAAAGCGATTAATCCAAATGGATATGGAGCCTCTATCAAGGATGAGGTAGCATGATATTCACCCCGTACTGGATCCTTGCTCTACCTATTGGAATAGGTATATTGTACGCGAGGGAAGCGTGGAAACGCAAAAGAACAGACAATCAACAGACATGCACTTCACTAGCGGCCCTGTGGTCAATATGGACGATTGCTGGTTTGATATTTGTAATCAGCGTCATACCACCACCACCCCCGCCCCCTGGTGTACCGATAATAATGCCACACATAGATAACTTGTTTGAAATTGCTGTTTACTACATATTTCTGCCAGCACTTGCAGTTTGGGTCCTAATGATGCTAGACTTGATAATCTATGTTTTGAAGACAAGGCACAGAATTCGAGCAGCAATCCAATCTGAATCCAGTCAGGTCGAAGCATTGCCTTCTCTTTAAGAAGAATGATTCATAACGACCCATGTTAGTATGTAGTGGGAATCATCATTTCACGTACGGGAGAGAGAAACCTTGGGAACGGGAAAAAAGATCTTGGGACTGTTGATGGTCGCTATCGGACTTGGAATCTTCGTGGACGACCTCCACGATTTCGTGCCTGGCACAGAGTGGCTTCACTGGATGCCGGATTTCACCCCAGTAGTCATTGGAGGTTTTCACCTTGAGCACCTCTACATTGGCATCCTCATCATGGTGATAGGGACCTTGATCCTTGTCCGTAGTTCGGACTATTGATCTAGCTCAGTGTTCATCAAGTCAAGACAGCGCACCAAGGATAAGAAGAGGAAAGACTATCGTGGCGTCGCCAATCACTGTTTCGTAGTTCGCATCAGTCTGAACTTTTTGCCACGACACTCCTTCCTTCAGGGGAGCCCCGCTCAGGCTGCCCGCTTCCGGACGATCAAGAGTAATTTGTACGGCTAGATCCAACCCACCTCTGAGAACAGTACTACCCATCGTGAAGTGTTTTGTGAGCCCACCACCGAGCATTATCGCGGCGGTCTTCTTACTCTCTTTGACTATTGAGCCTAGTATCCTGAGATCTTTCACAAAGTCCATTGTGAACTCCTTGGTCGTACTGTAGGTGTACATGTGGAAACCAAGCATGGAGTCCATGAGGCCAGGAGAAAAGATGGGCACACCTTTGACTGCCGCTTGTCGAATTATTGATTTGTCGTCTGTGAGGGTCAGTCCAAGTTCCTTGAGGAATTCGCTGGGGGATAGCGTTGTCATCTTGTCGTTAGGTAGACCATCTAGAAAACCATAGATTTGCTTCTCGAATACTTCGAAGTCTTTCTCATACACGAAAAGATCCGCAATTCGCCCCATCCCTGCTTCGCGCAGCTCTTGGTCGTTCTTCTCTGTTGGCACTCTATAGTGTGCTCCGCCATACGCTTCCAGAAGATCATGGACTATGTTCGCGCCGCTGGTGACAATAGCATCAATGTGTCCTTCATCAATAAGATGGTGAATGAGTGCTCTAAGTCCGCCTGGTACCATGGGACCTGACATTGCCAAGAATGTGAAGTAGTCAGAGTCCTCGAACATGCGTCTGACGATTCCTGCAGCTCTTCCAAGGCGCCCAGCCCCTAGTACTCCGGCCTTGAGCATGGCTTGCACAAGTTCGTCTACGGACATGTTGGCCTTCGCAGGTATATGGTTGACTTGTTCCATGACTGTCACCAATGCGGGACCCTTGAGGTTTGGTGATAAGTCATTCTGTGTCTGAGAAAAGAGTAAGTGCGAGTCTGGGTCGATTGCCGGGAGGGCGTGACTCAGACTCGCGAATCGGAACTAAGTCCATCATACATATACCCCCTTCCTGGTTCAAGTTTCTGCCTGCTTGCGGTTTATTGGCGCGTACCGAATACGCGGGGAGAGACCCCCGAAAGTACTCGAGTTACCTGTCATCATTCAACATGTTTAAACCTAAATAGGAACGCAGAGGACTCATGCAGACTCTAGCAACGATGCTTACCTACTCGATTATCCTGTTTGGGTTGGCACTTCAATTTCTTTGGCTTGCATTGGCTCGCAAGGGTCGCGATGCCTACGTCCGGGATCTTACTCAGTTTCGAAAACCCTCTAACCCTCTTGCTAGATACTACTCCTGGCGAGTAATCGACTTCCGCAACGCATTGCTAGAATCATTGTTCTTCGAAGCCCTTCTTCTGCTGGGCATTCTTGTATTAATCCAATTCACGACAGGATTCCCGTTCATTGAATACAC
>WTCK01000102.1 GCA_013138615.1 Candidatus Thorarchaeota archaeon
TATACGAACAGCCTCGAGAGGTCATTGAACGAGTGACCAAGGGCGCCTTGGTCGAGATGGAGCGCAACCGGGATAATGCGATGTGCTGTGGTAATGGGGCGGGTCTTAGAACCCTGTTTCCAGAACATGCGAAGAAGATTGGTGCTGAACGAGTACAGCAGGCTGAACGAACTGGAGCGAAGTACTTGATCACGTCATGTCCGTTCTGCAAGAATATGCTAGAGTCGCAAGCGAAAGATCGCTTGATAGTTCTCGACCTTCCTGAGCTTATCGAGATGGCGAAAAAGCAGGCTCATGTGAAGACAGATTAAGCATTAACAAGAAGAGAGTCGAGAATGTTATGGACGCAGAGGAACTCCTAAAACTCAAGATACGCCTTCTCACTGAAGGTGCTACTCTTTTTGAGGGGGAGTGGAGCGGCCGGCAAGGAGGCGCGGGTCCCGTGCAAGGCCGATACTTCTTCCTTCCCGATGGCCGTTCATGTGGGGTACCAATTCGTCGCGGCAATCAAGCTGAGCGGTTCGGCTCTGCGACACTTGAACCAACTGAAGATCCAACAATCTGGCTCTATGATGGGAGTGTGGAGCTTGAGATAGTGCCGCGGCCGAAGTTCTATGACCTAACTACTGATGACGGCATACCATACCACAAGATTGCGTTACTCCACGGCTCGGAAACCCTTGCAACAACTGTATATCAATCCTGTCGATATTGGGCGCAAGGCGATCAATGCAAATTCTGCACCATTCCCCATTCCTGCAGTTCCGGAGCGACAATCTTGGAGAAGACCCCTGAACAGGTCGCTGAGGTGGTTAAGGCTGCTGAAGAAGAGGGCGTAATTCGCGATGTGCTCTTGACCACTGGAACTCCAGATACCCCTGATATGGGGTGTAACAGATTGATTCGAATTATCGAGGGAATTCGTGAGTCAAGCGAAATTCCCATTGGCGTTCAATTTGAGCCCCCCACCGACATGGGAATCATGAAAGCTGTTTTTGATGCGGGGGCAAACGCGGCAGGGATTCATGCTGAAAGCGCTGACGAATCAGTAAGAAAGGAGATGTGCCCCGGAAAGCATGAATACGGCTCATTATCGCTCTATCGTAAGAGCTGGGCGTATGCGGCCGAGTTATTTGGTCCTGGCAATGTCAGTACATTCCTACTTCACGGAATTGGAGAAAGCATTGATTCCACGCTTGAGCTGGTAGATGAGCTGGGTTCGATGGGTGTTCTTTCAGTGGTAGCCCCCATGCGCCCCTCTCCTGGAAGTCAGCTTGCGAATTTCGAGCCCGCATATCTGGGAGATTTGGAAGGGTCCGTGAAGTTCTACAAGCGCGTGGGCAAGATATTACTCAAATGGGGACTCGACCCAAACAAGACAGCTGCTGGATGCCATCGATGCGGAGGGTGTACACCCATCCAGGAAGCATATGACTGGGCCAAAGCTACATCCCATGGGTGAGTTTATGAGTCCAATCAACATCCGCTAAAAAAGACAAGCCATGTCCGATTATCCCGCTGAAGTGATTCGCATTATTGAGTTCGGTGAGGGAGATGCCAAAGAAATCTCTCATCTCTTTCAGGAGGTCTGGGTCCAGTCCACGGAGTATCCGGAAGATTGGCGACAAGATCGCATGTACTCCCCTGAGAAGATAATTGAGGAGATGCGCTCAGGAATTCACTACTTCGGGGCCAGACTTGAAGGAAGGATAGTCGGACTCTACAAAGCCAGCATCACCGATAAGGGCCTCTATGGTGAGCACCAGACAGTAACCCCGAAGTGCAGAGTCACAGGACTGGCATCTGCCATGTACATTCAGTTCGCTGAGTATGGGCGGAAACACGGCTGCAAAAGGAACTACTGTAACATTCTAGTTGGCCAAGAGGTTGGCTTGCGACTCATGAAGAAGTTCGATTTCTTGCCTTGGGGGGAACCATACGAGCAGGCTGATGGTATGTGGGTCCAGCTGTATGAGCGGCCATTGAACGATGAATGAGTGTCAAAGAAGCCGACTCGTGAAACAATGAATCGCTTCCGAAAGAGTAATAGTTCCGCGATTTTGCCCAGACTTGCTCAACTGCTCCGAGGACTGAGTATGAAAGTTTATCCAATCTTAGTAGACGGTGAAGAAGTAGACACTGGTCAGTACACTATATTCCCTGATATGGAAAAGGTGATAGAAGACCCTGGGTTGGGCATCGCTCTTCAGATGCGGGGCGCATCGGTGTTCAATCGTTTTGTATTCTCAAGACTGCCTGGTTTGATTCCGAAGGGTTCACCTGAGATGAGGTATCTAAGGGACTACCGCAAACATCATGGTGTACCCAAGCATACCAAAGATGAACTTGACGAAGTAGCCTACGCGAAGGTTTCTCTTTCGCGTGAATCCGACATTAATCGCGCCTTGGATGCAGGGGTTCGAGACCACAAAGCACTGTTTAATCCCTTCAAAGAGCCCGGAATGGGTCTCACACTGGAAGAGCGCACAGAGGCTGTCTACAAGGCCGGAATAGCGTTGAAGGGCAGATACAAGGATGTCGCTGAGATATCAGTCAAAGAGGGAACGCCGATTAGAACTTTGGAGTGGACCTGGGAGCTCTTCGAGCAGAAAGCGTATCGCCAATCAGTCGATTATTGGGGGCAACTACTTGATGTTATTGAAACTCCCGGCGGTGATGGCGGGAAGAATTATCGATTTCGTGAGCCTTACGGCGTGACATGTCTTTTCACCCCCTATAACTCACCCATTGCCTTGGGCATCTGGAGCTTCACATCGTCGATTCTTGCAGGGAACTCAACCATACTCAAGCCACCTAACAAGGTTCCGCTCAGCTCAATACTTCTTGGGCGAATCTACATGGAAACGGTCATGGAGATGGGTCTGCCGCCAGCAGCTGTACAAGTCCTGACAGGCAGTGGAAAGCAGCTAATGCACCGTTTTATGGCGGATTCAAGGGTTGGAGCAATCGTCTGGTACGGTGATAGTGATAGAGGGCTGGAGCTTTGGGCTGACTCTATAAAGAAGCGGATTCAGATGGCCCCCGAGCTGGCAGGAAGTGACGCCTGTCTTGTCTGGGGTCAGGATGTGGACCTTCAATCTGCAGCCAAGATGATTGCGCATGCTCGATACCTTGGCAGCGGGCAAACTTGCATGTCAGTTAAACGGCTACTTGTTCAAAATACGCTTCACGACGAGCTGGTACGATTGATTGTCGAAGAAGCTGAGAAGCTTCAGGTTGGACTCCCCTCGGATCCGAAAGTTTCTTTGCCGCCAGTTGGCTTGACAGCCTTATACCTGCTAATAGATCAGATTGAGGATGCAGTGACAAAGGGTGCCAAAATCCAGACTGGCGGATATCGGTGCAACTACCTAGATGAACCAGATCCTGCAGGACTATTCTATAAGCCAACAGTACTCACAGATGTAACTGTGGACATGCGTGTCATGCAGGAGGAAGTTTTCGCACCTGCCTTGCCAGTGGTAAGTGTAAGCAGTGTTGATGAAGCGATACGCATTGCGAATGGATCAAGGTACGGACTTCGCTCTCCCATCATCACGGACAGCGCTAAAACAAGACGGCAGTGGGCAAGGGAGATAGAGGCTGCAGGAATTATCGTTGGACAGGATCCTCTATACTACGATCCTCTTATGCCGCATCTAGGTGGTTACAAGGACTCCGGCATCATTGGCGGCAAGTACTTTACAGAGATGCTAACCAGAATGAAGTACGTCCATGTGGGCCCAAATGTGGAGTTCACCCAGACTTAGAGGCATAGTGATGGATACGGATACTCCCAAGAATGTTCCCGGAGCACGAGCAAATGCACTACGTGCTCTTGAGGAGTATCATCGGAACCCTCGCCCCATCATGAGCATTCTTCGGAATGCGGAGGCTCCCTTTGAACACAGCGACGAAATCCGTGTCCACGCCAACTCCCTGGCTGCAGGAGTCATCAAGCATCTGAACACGATAGACTTTCTGATTGCTCGAGGGCTAGGCGCGAGAAAGCCAAGTCAGCTTGATGGACGAGAACGCAGCAGACTCCGTCTTGCAGTGTTCGAGTGCCGATGGTTTGGAACAACACTGGAAGCGCTATCTGACGAATACCTCAAGGAAGACACACGTATGGTATCAGTCGTCAGGAAGGCAATTGAAGTCGATATCGAGCACGCAACCCAGCGATTTCCCGAAGCAAGCAAGCTCAGCGTGAGGTATTCTCATCCCAG
>WTCK01000070.1 GCA_013138615.1 Candidatus Thorarchaeota archaeon
TTCTGACTGCTTCTTAACCACCTCACGGTCGCGTTTGATATTCCAGTGATTCTTCTGAGCTACAATATCAAGGCTGTATGTCAACTCGCTCTCTCTGAACCTCAAGAACTCAACTAGTCGCTCTAGATCCTCTACTCTATCCTCGAAAAGCCTGTTCTCTGCTCGAAGAGCATCTAACTTGGAACGAATTGCATCAAACCGTTCCTGAGTCAATTCTTCTTCAGGGTCATCAGGTTCAGGCTCGATATCGATTGGCTCTGATTCCTCTTGAATCAAACTTGAGATGGCCTCATTCATAGACATGCCTTTGAGAATCAAGGCTTTGAGATGAGATCGGTCAACAGCAATCTGTTCCTCTCGCACCTTATGCTCTATTTGCTGAAACTTTGGCAGCATGCTCCTGTAGGCGTAAACTGCAGCGGTCAATGCGTCACGTTCATGCGCATTTCTGATTCGAACACCGGATAACTCTCTTGCCAGTTCCTGCTTGTCTGCCACAGGAATCGGTCGGCTAGGAGCGTATATCTTAGCGTTCACTGTCTTGCCAATCTTTTCGACAAAGTGAGGAATACGAGGGACATCTGTAGCCACCATCACCGGGATTCCGTGTTCATACACCAAGCGTATGATGTCAGCCCTGGTGAAACTCTTCTTACTCTTGAGAAGGTGAACGCGACCATCGAGTGACAGAAGGCAAATTGCTGCAGTCGTACCTGGATCGATGCCCAAAATGAAGAATCTAGGCTGAAGTTGGGTAGAAACAGGACCAGACTCTAGTGGAACGAACTCGGTCCGCTTTCTTACAGGTGCGATTATGACGTTGAAATCCCCCCCGCGCTTGCGCTCAACAAGGCGCGTAATAACTGGCAAGGGAGCATACGCGACTATTCGGGAACTAGCATAGCCGAAGTCTGAGTGTCGGATATCAATATCGTACTCGATGCTTGCTGTCTTTAGTTGAGATTCAATAAAACGGGTCATTTGTTGGACCTCAGAGTGGATTTTCCTGCGATATCGATTCGCACTCTGCCCACCTTTTCCCATCTTCCGTCCACGTGTCACCTTGATTTCAGTTTGTTCGCCAAAGCACTCTAGGCTGTGTCCGACTCCTAGCCACGCAAGATGTGCTGCAAGCCGAGCGGATTCAAGCGGATTTGGTTTCCCGCGAACACTGAGTCCATGTCGTTTGGCAAGTCTCTTGAGCGCAACTTGACGTGGAGGAACGCCAGTAACCTGAACAAGACGAGTTTCATGAGGTAATTTCTCAACAAATTTGAACAAGGATTTGCTGTCAGGCACTATCTCGAAAATGTTGTCTGTGCAGAGCCACTTGGGGCTAATCTCTCGGGTTAGCTTCAACAAGTTTGTGCGCGATATCTCCGGGTATTCGCTCAATATTGTTCCATTTCGCATTATCACGCAGGCAAACTTTGGAGCTGTTTTCGAGCGAGGACTCTTGGAGGGAAGTATATCGAACCCCATTATGAAAACGCTGTCATCGCCCATGAAGCTTAGCACTCAATATGGCCTTCTCGGATTTGGCTATAAGAGTTAACATCGATTCAAGACCGTACGAGCCAGTCCAGTCAGATGATCGCAAACGAAGTTTCTGCTCGCTGTGTGGATTCATTGGATATGCATGAAGATGCAACACTGAGCAAGGAATAGACAGAATGCAGAAGTCGCAAGTAGTTGGGTTTGTTGAAATGTTGAAATGATGGTTGTTATAATGAAGGGATATTCGAAAGAGCCAGTATCAATACAATTATTAAAGCCATGATTAAGAAACGCGTCAATTCAACTGAGGTGTGACAGCTGTCAGAATTACTAGAGATAAGCAATGACGACGCGATACTACGCATTGGACGTGCTCTTTCTTCGGGCACTCGCCTAAAAATACTGAAGCTCCTGCTTCAGGGAGAAAAGGACGTTACACGGGTTGCTAGGCATCTTGGCGGAACGGAAGCCAATGCCAGTGCACAGATTAAAATTCTACAAGAAGCTAATCTGCTTGGATGTAGATACGAGCCCGGTCAGCATGGCTTGAGGAAGATTTCAAGAACCAAAATTAAACGCATCGTTATCGATTTGTAATTACTGACAAATCAATAATGGGCATTTTAGGTGCTTAGTGCTGCTTTCCAGCGGCGAATGCGGGTTAGTATGTTATCGCGTTCCTCTGGGCGTATGGTTCTCTTTTCCCGTGCTTTCAGGAACTTCAACACAACATCCATGTCGCTAGCCACTTTATTGAATGCTGTTTCATCGCTGAATAGATAATCTTTGGCCGCTTGGAGATATTCAGCTAAGACATCTGCAGGTGCTTCACCGGTGCGCAGCTCGTGCGTGATTGGATCCAGCACGCGTGCAACCCGAGCGTCCGAAATTGGCGGATGCGTTTCGGAGTTTGGCTCTCCGGTTTCCGGCGTATCAATAGCTACAGAAGCAATTGGAGGCGAAACGGGTTCTTTCGCGCTCTCCACCACAGATTGATCAGGTGAGGAGGCGGTAGGGGGAGAGGGCGTTGAGGAGGTGACAGGTGCCTTTGTTTTCTTAATTTCCGTAAACAATTGAACTGCTGAAGAGGTTGAGCCAGTCAGTTCGTTATCGATGAGATTTAAACGACGTCGCAATTCACGAAGCTGGTCGAACATCTCAACCATTCCTGCTTGCAGCGAGTCGATTAGTCGACGGATTTCATCTGTGTCTTCATCAGTCACTTAGTTGCACTCCCAATGCTTGCAATTACGTTTTATTCGGTATAAAACTCCAAAAAAGGTTTCTTCAGAGTTCTATCTATCCGCTTTCTTGATTGCTCGAAGCAAGTCGTGCGTGGATCCCCGCGGCTCGAAGTGGCGTTTGCGAACTTTCACGAAAGTGGGGACGGAAACGGTTTCGCCGACAAATAGAGCCTCTCCAACTTCAAGTGTAGTGATTGTATCCAATGATTGACGGTCAATGCCCTCGCTACTTCGACCAATGTGTTCAAGGTCATAAGGATTGGTGCATCGGAGTATCGCTTGATTGGTGCATTGACTCAAAACTGTTGTCGATAGCTTCACCGGGCGTTGTGAAATCAGGCACAACATTGCAAAAAACTTGCGTCCTTCGCGTGCTATTGTTTCGATTCGTGTCTTTGGAAGTGCAAGTTCATGTCGGCTTTCAGGGCAAAATTGATGAGCTTCCTCGAGAACCAACAAGAATGGCGGTATCCGCCCTTGTCGTCGCAGGTAAAGAAGCTCGCTAGCAAGATGTGAAACGACAATCTGCTTCTTCTTGAGTGAAACAAAGTCGCTCAAATCAATAATGGTAAGCTTGCCGGGCCGGATGATTTCCATTAGGTCTGGCACTGGTTCTCGCCCGAAGAGACCGGTGTCATCAAGACCAACTAACCAGCTCACCAACGCCTCACGAGTGTTCTTGCCAATCGTTTCATCTTCCTTCACATGGGTGATGAGTTCTCGAAGAGTATAGCCACTATCTGAACTTGCCCTCATTTCCGAAACACTCCGTCGCAAATCACGGACCTGAACTGCACTCATATCAGCCACAAGTGATCTCAACGCTTCAGCAGACAGGTTCTGGGCAGGGATTTGGATATGTGAAGCACGAATGTGTTCGACCTCAAATTGAGCGTCAGGCACTCTCAAATCGCTTGCTGTTATATCCTTCAAGTACTTGTACTCGCCATGAACATCAACGATTACTACAGCTAGGCGACCGTTATCTTTCGTACGTGAGAGTAGCTCCTCAAGAAGCACTGATACGAAGTACGATTTGCCAGCACCACTCATTGCCAATATTGCTAGATGCTTCGACAGGAGTCTATCGAGCGATGGGGTGAACTCGAGTTCGTGGTGCCCCAGGTGACCTAGTCTAAGACCGCTTTTCGCATCAAGCCTCAAGAAGGCAGAAAGTATCGCCGCGTCAACCCTTCGGACCACAGCTCCCGGCGAAACAGTGAAGTATGGTCTGACCGTTCGGTTGCCAGTCCAAAATCCTAGAACACGTGCTTCTGCAACTGTATACTGCCAACGATCAGTGGGAAATATGGAGCGCAGAGGTTCGCCTCGGGATTGATACTCTCTCACAGCCTCGGCATGCTGATAGTAACGATTTGTCTTCACTAGGTTCTGAACTCTTGCGATTATTGTTCCGTTTTCTGTCACAACGGAAACAAACTCCCCTCGTCGAACCACAATCTCATTGGGGGCTCCCTCTGTCACAAATGAGAACTCTAGGACATTCGGGCCATCTCCTGTGCAGATGACTGTTCCCAGCCTACTTGATTGATGCTCTTCTTCCAACACATTCATCCTCCACCAAACGGATTTCTGGATCGCCTTTTTTCAAGAACTGTGTATGTGAGTCCGGATAGTGCCATCAAACGATCTATAATCAGCTGGGCTTCGTGGCCTGTAATCCGTGCTCGTGCGTCAGCTTCTAGGATTGGAGTAGGAATGCCATACTCAGGATGCTGCCAAGACAGAGGGAGTACCGCTGAGAGCGCCTTATCCAATTTCTTTGTGTCATTGTCGTCTTGATCCATGAGAACCTCAATCCTCAATGGTAAATCATCTTGGGCCGTCTTGAGATATGTCACCCAAATCGATGATGACCAAATGGCCAGCTCATCACTCGCCGAGTTTACATTGTGTGTTAGTTCTGACGAGTACCTGAAAGCGAAGGTTCTCTCACCTGGCTCCATGAAGGTATCAAGGAGACCACAATCCCTCGAAACCTTGAGAAGCCAACGGTAGTCGACATCTTGCATGAGTTCGAAAACAGATGAATCCCGAATAATGTGTGGAAGCAACTCACCTAGTACTTGGACCATTCGCGTGGAGCGGCTGTCTTTCACTATGCCGACCAAAGTTGTTTTTTTCTTTCGGGATTTATGATAGAGCTGCCTGTAGAGAGCCATGACTTCCTGAAACTTCGCAAACGCAGTCGATCCACGCTGTGGACGGTCTCTCGGATGATAAAAGAGACTTCCGTCGACAAGAATCAGATCTGTGTGGAACTCGTCGAGTACGGAGATTGTTGCTTCAAGCTCAATCGCAACCCGTTCAAGAGAGGCTAGTTGGTCAAGTTCAGGACTTGGCAGTGCAAGCAGCACAGGTGTGATTCTTGGCTCCGGGAAGGCTTCGGGGTAGAACTCCACATCAGGACCGTCTTCACGTCCGAACTGGAATACGACTGCAACGGCGCGAGTGAGGAGAATATCCATTGATCTGAAACGCTTCCGGACCAACCCACCGTCAACCCCAGCAATTCGGAGACCGGAGAGGCTTGTTGGTTCCAGCTTCTTCAAAAGAGAGGTTTCCATTGTATCAGGTACTAATGCGGGAAACCTCGACAGGTCTATGTGCCCTTTTATCTTCTTCATGACCGCACCGAATCTCTTGCGGGTGGTTTCGACCCGGTTTATCTCTTCAACAAGTTTGGATAGAGCGTGGTCGAGCCGTTTGTCCACTAAGTTTCCCTCTCTCTCTTATAGTCCAAAGCGGCCCTTATTAGCCCGGAATATAGAGGGTGTGGTGCTCCCGGTTGCGATTTGAATTCAGGATGATATTGTACCCCAATCCAAAAGGGGTGATTTGTAAGTTCGATTGCATTGATTATCGTCCCTGTTGAGTCATGCGCCGATACAATCATTCCTTCTTCAGCCATACGATTTACATAACGTGAAATGAGGTGATACCTATGCCTGAAGCGTTCTCTAGCTTGAGTTGTACGATATATTTTGTGCAGTTTGGTACCCTCTACGATTCGTACTTCATGACCACATAGCCTCATGGTCCCTCCCTTGTCTTCGGTGCCTTTTTGATCGTCCATCAAGTCTATTACCGGGTAGAGACAGTTGGGGTCGACCTCTGTTGTATGAGCACCTTCCCAGCCCATTGTTGTTCTAGCGAAGGCAATGGATCCAAGCTGTGCCCCATAGCAGATGCCTAGGAAGGGAATCTTTGACGTAAATGAAATTGCTGCGGCATTGATCATTCCTTCAACCCCACGGGAACCGAATCCTGGTGTGAGAAGAATGCCATCAACTTCACGAAGAGCCTCCGTAAGACTCGCTTCGTCACTGCTTTCTTCAGTTTCAATCCACTTGATTTGAACGCTGACTCCATACTCCGAGGCTGCGTGCGTCAATGCTTCATTGATGCTCTTGTATGAATCGCTCAGTGTTGTGTATTTCCCAGGCATGGCGATTACTACGGTTTCCGTGATGTTTTCAAATGACTCCACTATCTTGGTCCATGAGTCGGTTTCCGGAGTTCTTGATTCCATGCCAAGGTGGTCAGTAATTATATCACCGAGTCCATGTTCCTCAAAATGGAGGGGAAGTCGGTAAATGACAGGGATGTCTGGGTTTGAAATAACTCGTTCTTCTGGCACATTACAAAATAGTGCAATCTTCTGCCGCGCAGCGTCAGGCAGCTTTGACTCAGCCCTGCACACAACGATATCCGGCTGCAGACCAAGTCCTTGGAGAGTCCTCACACTATGCTGAGTGGGTTTTGTTTTGAACTCACCAACTGATGCCAGAAATGGCACCAGAGTCACGTGGACCAAGGCAACTCTGTTTCGGCCAACCTCACTAATGAACTGCCTGATTGCTTCTAAGAAGGGCATCGCCTCTATATCACCAACAGTTCCACCAATCTCAACAAGTAGAACGTCCGGGATCGGTTCTTGGTTGACAACTGCCAGGATTCTTGATTTGATTCTCTCGGTTACGTGCGGAATTATCTGCACAGTTCGCCCCAAGAAAGCCCCTTTCCGCTCCCCCAAGATTACTGAAATGTAAATTTGCCCAGAAGTTATATTCTGAAACGGGTGGACCTCAGTCCCAGTAAATCTCTCATAGGTGCCGAAATCTTGGTCGATCTCAGATATCTTAAACGTGATGTCATCAACTGGCTTGAATATCCATGTCTGGTCGGTAACGAAGACTTCGCCATGTTCGGTGGGATTGAGTGTGCCCGGGTCAATATTGAGGTATGGATCAATCTTGATTATTCGTATTGTGTACCCTCGGAACTGAAATGTCTTAGCAATCGATGCAGTTGTAACGCCTTTCCCGATTCCGGAGAGCACGCCCCCTGTTACAAACACAAACCGAGTTTCTTTTGGGGCTGACTTCAATGGGACTGCCTCGACTGACTAAGTGCGAAGAGAGGTGGCTGTGCAGAGCCTTGATAGTGCAGCAGATACCTCGGCTCGTATAAAGTAATCGCTAGAATTGACAACCTGGCGATAATTACAGAAAATTATGGAGTCGCTTGTGCCATGGCGCTTGTACGCATGGATTGCTGGAACAGAAGTTGGAATGCCTCGATTACATTGAAGCCACTCATGGCTACACTTCTGAATACCGGTATTGATAATGGAAGATTAAGATGTTCCCTGAGCCGCTCCTCATTGATTGTATCTGGCAAATCCTGTTTATTGAGACAGACAACAATTGGAAGAGGGCGATCCCCTTCAATAATCATGGCCATCAATTCATTCCAACTCTCAAGATTCTCATCAAGCAGATGCTCTTGAGAGTCAGCCACAAACACAACACCATCTGCGCCAACCAAAACAACCTCACGTGTTGATCTGTAGAAGTCCTGACCAGTTGCAGACCAGATATGTGCATTAATTCTCCAGCTGTCACTCAGATTGCAGGGAATTGTTCCGAAATCGCAGAACATGGTTCTACCCAGCGTGTTCTCTATCGATGTGAGCTTCTCTGTAATGCCTAGCTCCGAAAAAAGCCATCTGATTGTTGTGGTCTTTCCACTCATGGCTGGTCCGAAAAATACTATTTTGAGCCCAATCGTTCGGTTGCCATAATCTATGATCAAATGACTACCCTCCCACTCTATGTTCCCCACATGCTGTCTACCCAAGCACCCAAGCCTGAGAGCGCGCCACTCTTGACACAGTCAGAAAAATCTTCGTGCCACTCGGCTCGCATGAACCGTATCAGGTCTGGAAGCTGTCCGCCGTCCCACCCTATCGCCTCATACAGGTTTCGTGCAGTCAAAGCGGCAGGTGCGCCCAGTTCTCTAGCAAGACGTATCCTTGATAGAAGGGTCACTGCCCGTCTAGCTGCGTGAACATAGCTGTCTATTTCCTCATCAAACACATCGTGTGTGAGCTTCTCAGCCTCATCGTCGAGCTTCATGACGGAGGTTATGATATGCTCCGACACATTGAGCCCGCGAAGGGATTTCTTAAGAAGACGCCTGATTCGCTCCAGCGACTGACGCTTTCGTGTGATTATCTTGTCTACGATGCGCTTCTCGAGGTCTAGACTTCCAGCACTTGGCTGCACAAGCGAGAATCTAATAGATGATGGTGAATCCACTCGAAGTATTCCGCAGTTCTCGGAACTCTGTAGAAAACGAATGACTGCATCCTGCAATGTTTCTTCAGTCACGTGTACGCCGAGGACAGTTGCACCAAGAGGCATAGCAATAATCCAGCCCGAGAAGCGACTGATGCGGTCCAAAGCCAATCTCAGATTGGCTGAAAGGCAGCAGACAATGGTTCTGCTTACTTCATAGTTATGTTTCTCCTCCTCCCACACTGATAGAATCTCTCCCTCTGATGTGAAATCGCGCCAAAACACAATCTTATGGCGATGAGAGCAGAGCATTGGAATGCTGTTAGCAATGTCATCCACTAACTCGATGTCCTCCCCAGCTACAATGATTGGAAAACGAGAAAGCACTGCATTCAATAGAAGTGGGAACTCGTCACCCATCATCTCAATCATTCTCATTATGGAATATGTCATGGTTCTCGCCTCGTGAGAAGTAGACTCTCTGTGGAGCCGCTGGACATCAGCAGCTCCTTCAAATCATCAGGAATTGCAGGTTTCATCATTGATGCTGATTCCAGTATCCGTCGGGTTTCGTCGATATAGTACTTCAATAGGAGTCTCATAAGACCAAGTTTCTGACTGTTACGATCCACCCAAAGGCTGAAGACACCATTCGGAACTGAGTAGATTACGTGGCGTGTGCGTTCGGTTTCGCACAACACAGTTTGAAGTGAGCTGTTGCGGAGGGTACGGGTTACTCGCTCGGATGCATCGTATAGAGCGAAAGACATTGCTGCAAGTCGATCATTTGCGAATGCATCTAGCGAAACGCGAACTCCACCACTTAAGGCTAAGAAGACTGATTCGATATCTGGAATGCTATCATGAACCTGTCGCAGAATGGTTCTGAGAGCAAGAGCCTGAGACCGATTCAATGACATTATTGACCGTGAAATGGAATATGTTGCTTGACTACCTTCAGCTACTGCGAATCTGCTCAGCACCTGCTGTGTTTCGCCCATGTTATACGAGCGGAGTGGCGGAAGTATGCCATCCAAATGCTGTCTCAAAAGGAAGGATATGCGCGAAAGACTATCCTTCATCTCGATGAATAGGGCTGCAAGGTTGACTCTTGGTGCGGTGGTGATAGCTAAGAAGTAGTCAGGGTCATTCGGGAGTGATGCCAAGAAGATTTTCGAGGTTTCAGATTCCATTAGAAGATACTTGAAATCCCCATGAATTAGTTTCGCCACGCCAAATATTGCGCAGGTGGATGATGCAACCGCAAACACCTCCTCCTTGCTGAACCATACTCCTGCACTAGCAACCGGAAGACCGTCCTTCTGGATCATAACAACATTTTCGACGCCAGATATTACCTTGATTGCTTGCAGTGCATCATTGAGGTCGTTGGTCAAGTGTTCAGCTCCAGAGCGGATACTAGATTCAATGTAGAATCCGTGAGGACACTATTTAACCTCCACATAGGTTGCACATCATCCAAGGTGAAGCACAAGACTCCAGCTAACTCGTTAGGGGCAATCAGTCAAGCGATTTCTTGTCTGTGTGCAATTCTTTGTTATGCAAGATGATTGCATAGGGAATGCAACAGCTGCCAAAAACTTGTACAATCTTGGATGTTTTGTAGGTGCTTATAACATACTGCTCAGGATTGAGCGGTGTGGACGTTCAATGCTGATTGCTAGAACGTGCATGAAATTTGGTCGCCGCCAGTTGGACGGAGACAGAAAACGCCTGTGGAGAGGACGTAAGACTTGTCGCATATTCAGTAGGATCTGCAGAGCAGACCTCAATGAATCAGGAACCGAACATCAGTCAAGGACGTTAATGTCCAGGATTGTACAAGTTTCGGGCAACGGAATACCCAAGTCACATGTGAATTAGTGCGGCATCTGGAACTTCTTGAAAGACTTCACGTGCCGCCCTTCCTACTTCTGCCCGGTTCCGATCAAAAGTGTATACACGAATTACATCAAGGTATACTTTCATCATCTCAGCAATGTTGGAGTATTCTGAGAGGTTGTGTGATACCTTCTTTCCATCGATAACTTGGAAGATGCCGATCTCCATTGGATTCACTTGATGCGGATTGTATGGCACGGATGGCAGAGTTGGAACATCAACAATGACCTCATCAGTTGGAACCTTGGCGCTTAATGCAATCTCCTCTTGGATACTCTCTCGCACCTTACGTTTGGTCAGTATCTTGGACACAAATCTATCATCTGTATGGAGCACCTTCTCAAATACGGATTTGTAAAATATTCGTGAGTCCAACATCTGAACCAGTTCAGCAGTTTCCTTGGCTTCATCAGACTCGGACGGATTGACTCCTCGCAGCCTGGAAATTAACGACATATCATCCAACGCCAGAAACTCCTCTGGCGTTGAGAAGGCCGTGAGTTGGAGTAGGTCATCTGCAGCATGCATCAGCTTTACCAGCAGTACTTCAACGCTACGTACAGTCTTGTGGTAGTATACATTCAAGAACATCTCATACCTTGCCACGAGAAATGATTCTAATGCGCCCCTGGCTGCGATGTCAAACTCTATGAAGCCATCGCCAGACACTTCGAGACTGTTTATCAGACGGTGAATGTCTACAAGCCCGTAGTTGACGCCGCAGTAGAACGAATCCCGTATCAAGTAATCCATCTTGTCGGCATCAACTTGACCTGCAACTATTCCGCTCACAACAGCATCTTTCTTAGTCTTCCTGCGGCCACGAACAAGATTTGCAATCCTGTCCCGGGACACTCCACCATCCTCCAGTAAGTCACCTAACTCGCCTTTGCGGATTATCCATTCAGTAACATCCTCATGATTCATGCCCCGTTTCTCTACCAGAACTTCCTCAAACACATGGCTGAAAGGACCATGACCTATATCATGAAGTAGACCGGCTATTCGCACGTCCTGAAGTACGTCTTTTCCAAGACCAAGTTGACCTAGTAATCTTCTGCCTGCGAGACCGGCCAAGTACATTGCACCAATACAATGACCAAAGCGATTATGTTCAGCGGTGGGATAGACATAGTGCCCTCCCGAGAGCTGTTTGATTCTTCGGAGCCGTTGATAGGTTTCCGAGTTAATTATCTTCGACTCTAGCTCAGTCAGGCCAACGAAGCCATGAATCGGGTCGTTGATTTCCATTATGAAATCCAAATCTAATCACCACAGTATGCTGATCCTATGTTTCAGGATTAAACTGCTGCACTACGCGGATAATCTCTTCTGCAGACTCGAGTTCTGATACACATAGAGGTAGTTGGATACTATCTGCAATTGCCACTGCGAGGGGGTCAAGCTCTTTGACTCCCTGTAGTATCACAACCGCAGGTTTCACAGCGATAGATGTCCCTATTTGACTTGCTTTGATGGCAACCATGGGGGACCGTCCTGACGAAACATTCGTGAGAATGGCAGCTCGTTGCGTTGTGCCACCGTACAGACGAAGAAGCTGATGGGGTGTGAGTGCAACTATGGCCTTTACGCTGTCAAGCGCAGTGTAGCCATAGATGTCACGATCAAGCAATCGCGGATGTGTCAGTACCTTGCACTCGAGCTTTTCAACTAGTAATTTTGCAGGAACGGGACTCCCAAACTCGCGACTGTCCAAAATTGCATCGGAGGTAATTTCAGGGGCCATCTGTTTTTCAAGCGTCAAAGCCACTCGACCACCTCTAGCTGCATCCATTTCTATCAAGCCTTCAACAAACCTGCGGATTGTTTCGACTCTAGGCGATTTCCTTCGCCCACTCTCATAATCACTGATGACGGAAGGCGAAACCTCCAGGTGTTTTGCCAAATCTTTCTGAGAAATTTCGAAGCGCTCCCGCCACCTTCGCATGACTGCACCTGGATTATTCTCTGCAAGGCATATCTCACCAGCCAATGCTTCGGCAAGCCTAAGTAGCGCCTCACCTGCATCCATGTTTGAACTCCAGAAGGTATCGTAGATAAGAGTTGTGTGGAAGCCAACTTCGATTTCGTCAACTGACGATATATAGCTGTCAAATGATGGCATACAGAGTGTTCTCGCTTCTTGTAAGTGGTACCGAAGAACTCAAAGCGCGCTAGGAGTCACACGGAGATGAGTCCACAAATGTTCTTCACATTTCTAGTTGGCACTGCAGGCTCTGGCAAGTCACTACTCACCGCATCACTGGAGAAATGGTTGCTTGCCTCTGAGATGAGTGTGACAATAGTAAATCTTGACCCGGGTGTAGAAGAGCCGCCATACACGAGTGATGTTGATATTAGAGAGTATGTAGACTATGGCGAAGTCATGCATCAGTTTGGTCTTGGACCAAATGGTGCCTTGGTCGCATCATTAGATATGGCAGTCAGTCACGTCAATGATTTGAGAGAGGAAATACTGGATACAGGCAGGGACTACGTATTGGTGGACTGCCCGGGGCAGATGGAGCTCTTCGCATATCGCAACTCCGGACCAATGTTGGTGTCGAGCCTTAGTGGCAAAGACCCAGCCATTTCGCTATATCTCCTTGATTCAAACATTGCTCGAACTCCCACAGGGTACCTGTCATCAATGCTGCTTGGAATGTCAATCAACATCCGCTTTGGATTGCCTCAATTGAATGTACTGAGCAAACCAGACATACTGACAGAAGAACAAGTAGACCAGATAGTTGAGTGGGCAGAAGAACCCCATATCCTAAATGATGCTCTCAACTTATCGGCGAGCGGTCTAGCTCGTGAGTATTCTGGGTCGATACTAAGGATGATGGAGGACTTGGGAGGCGTGACACGTATGGTGCCTGTGTCAGCTAAGGAGATGACTGGCATTGAAACCCTTTACGGAGAACTTCAGCGGGTGTTTGCAGGCGGGGAGGACTACGTAACATATGAGTAGGAGTGCGTCGACCAATTGGTACTTCGCAATTGTTTCAGGTGAGAATGCAGAGTTAGCCCGAGTCGAGATCGAAGCCCTTCTTCAGATGGTAGACTCAAAATACAAGATTTCGTGGCATGAGAGAGTGGCTATCATTGAAGGTTTGCAGGATCCAACTGATTTTTTGCTGCAGAGAGCAGCCTTATTGAAGGAAGCTGGAACGATAATTTTTGAAACGGATTCACTGGACGGCGCAGCTCTCGAGATCCCAGATGATTTGTTGAAATCATGCGTAGGCAGTGATGAAACCTTCAGTATCCGAACTAAATCATTTCTGCACGGTAGAACCCCCGAAACCAGAAGAAGTATCGTCGTTGAGCTAGGCGATAAGATTCAACGAACTACTGGCGCAAGGGTTCACTTAGAGAACCCGGATATACGAGTCCTTGTTCTGGTAATGTCCGATAGGGTCCTTATCTGTATGTCCAAGGAATCGCAATTGCGTGGGCAATTAAGGAGGAGAAGACCTGGGAAGAAGCCATTTTTTCATCCAAGCATGATGAACGCCTTATTAGCTAGGACTATGTGCAACTTAGCTCGTGTCATGCCAAATGAAACTGTGCTCGATCCATTCTGCGGTGGGGGAGGAATACTATGTGAGATTGCTTACATTGGTGCCAGACCGATTGGACTCGAGCTCAACTGGCGCCTCCTAAAGGGTGCTTCAATGAATCTTGCCAGTATTCAATACAGTGACTATAGCTTGATTCAGGGAGATGCGAGGTGCTCTCCGATCAGGAATTGCCATCATGTGGTTACAGATCCACCATATGGAAGAGCTAGTTCCACCCGAGGGGAAAAGGCTGGGCGATTAGTTACAGCCCTGTTTGAAAACGCTGAAGAAACCATTCTACCGGGTGGCAGCATGTGTACCTGCCATAGCAGCAGCATGGGAGTTCCAGAGGTCATTCGTCAGCTTGGTTTTGAGATTGAGAATCAGATACGATTCCGTGTGCATAGTGGACTAGATCGTGAAGTGATTACAATCGACTTTTAGTAATCAGCCACCTGATTACTCGAAATACGAGGGGTGAACCAATCGAGGAAATTCTCAAATTCGGAGGTGTTCTGAAACTTGATAGCAATCTCAATGAAGCCTAATGGAGGGTTTTCTTGGGCATCGTCAACTACTCTAAGTTTATCCATGAAAGCAGCCTGCTTTTCGAAACATAAGTGTGTCATTGCGTTCAAGTCATCCCAGTTTGATACCAACCTTTTCCGTACAACGTCGATTATTCGGAGCTCGTGAATGCGCTGGCGGATTGATGACAATGAGGATGGATCATTCCAGAGTGTTTTCAGTTCAATGTAGGTTTCTGTTTCTTGTTCCTCAGACTCTTGAATCAGGAATAAGTTGGCAAGAGCAGTTTCAACTAATTGTTTATCCTCTGTGGGAAATACAGGACAGCACACGGTCAGTTCCATCTCAAAGGAACCTCTTGACCACATTCTGCGATAGCTCGTGTAACTCGTCCACGGTGCCCTCGTTGACAAGCATTATGTCACTAAGCGCGATGACTCCGCCAAGACCTACCGATATCTCTCTAATATCGCGTTCCTTGAAGACGGACCACTCCCTCGGATCGTCATCGCGATTGCGCGCTCTCAATCTCGCGAATCTAGTTGCGGGAGATGCATGTACACAGACAGTTATGACCCTCTCAACAAACCCGTCAAAGACTTGAATCTCTGCAACGCTTCGGCAGCCCTCAACGACTACTAGTTCCGCTGTTGTTTGCTTCAAATCGTCTATGCATTGCATAGCTACTGCCCCAGGACCATTCTCTTCCCTAAGCTCTAGCATTACCTTCTTAGTGTTCACAGGATCGGGTTTGAGTCCTCTTCTACGGACTTCCTCGCGGATTACATCTCCCATGACAATTACGGGGACATCGGCACTGCGAAATGTATCAGCGACCTCACTCTTCCCAGCTCCGGGCATCCCTGTGACAACTATCAGCTTCATGGTATCTCCACCACTTTGTTAGAGTAAGCTCCAAAAGGCTTTATCATATCGCATAGTCAGGCGCATGCTTTCCAGTGACGCGAGGGGCAATTCAACTCCAGAGTCTTTGTGTTTCGTCAACTTCTTGTGTGCCACCGACGTGCCGTTCGTTGATGTTCCTTTAAGAGTTACCTTTGCTACGCCAAATCGCTATGATAATATTGGTGTTGAGAGTCTGAAGCTGTGTTCAAGGTGATGTTTTGACTGACACTGTGAGGGTATTCTTGAGCGTGGATATTGAGGATAAAGATCATCTCTCTCGAATAGCATACATCCAGAGTAAGCTGGATCGGGATGCAGCGAAAATGAAGCTGGTTGAACCGGAGAACATCCATTTCACATGGAGATTCTTTGGAGATACACCGATTTCAAAGGTAGAGTCCATACGCAATGAACTAGAGCAGATTAGGTTCAATCCATTCACGATCCGGATTGGAGGTGTGGGTGCATTTCCAAGCAAGAGAAGACCCCGAGTAGTATGGATTGGAGTGACGCACAACGCAGACGCTATGCGCGAACTGAAAACTATGACCGATGATAGGCTTGGTAATCTCGGGTATCCACCCGAAAGGAGAGAGTTCACACCCCATGCCACAATTGCAAGAGTGCGAATCGTAAGAAACAAAGATGCCATCTTGAGAAATCTTGAAGCTGTATCACATGAGTCAGTTGGAACCATGATTGTTGATGCAATTAGAATGACGAAAAGCACGCTTACTCCTTCTGGTCCAATCTATGAAATGCTATGGGAGATTGGGGCAACAAAGGAATAGATAGAAACAGAGGGAAGAAAGTGGGCCGGGGGAGATTTGTTCCGAAGCAGGGCAGTCCTGCCACGTTTGAACTCCCGATCTCTTGCATTTTGTGACTCTGAGCCTAAGCTGCGAGTCACCCCAAGCAAGAATCATACCAAGCTAGACTACCGACCCATGAGTGTTCAGGCGATATTTGAGAGTAAAATAAAGGTTGCCACCTGCTTTAAGTTTTAGAACACGTGTTCCAAGTGCAGGGATTTCTCGGATTGCTCTGAATCAGCCGCATTTCACAAAGAATAGAAGTGCTCAAGTCGATAAATGAAGACGGAGTAAGTGCCAATGGCTACTGACTTGATCTATCATGAAACGTTTGCGAAACATATTCTCTCCCCTGGACATCCTGAAAGTCCTGAGAGGTTGAAAGTTGCATTGGCGCGCATTGGCAGCACAGGACTTATTGAGAGCTCAAAGGTCAACATCGTGAATCCAGAAAAGGCGGACCTGAGTGAAGTGCTCGCTCTGCACGGTGATGCCTATATACAAGAGCTGTATGCGAAGTCAGAGAAGGGAGGGGGTTTTTTCACACTCGACACGTCCGTAAATGAATACACGTATGATGCGGCTTTGTTAGCCGCAGGCGGGGGCATACTGGCAGTAGACAGGATTCATGATAATGTATCTGAGAATGCGTATATTCTCTGTCGACCTCCAGGACATCATGCTGAGCATTCGAGGGCATTTGGATTTTGTTTCATCAACAATATCGCAGTAGCTGCTCAACACCTCGTAGAGAAACGCAATCTTGAGCGTGTGCTAATAGTAGACTATGATGCCCACCATGGAAATGGTACACAAAGTGCATTCTATTCTAGCAATCGTGTACTATACATTGGATTGCATCAAGATGGGAGAACCTTGTTCCCGGGTTCGGGATTCCCCAATGAAATAGGTTCAGGAAAAGGTGAGGGATACAATGTGAATCTGGCAATGCATCCTGGAGCTGGGGATCGGTCTTATGAGATGGCATTTCAAAGGGTTGTCGAGCCAATAGTTGCTTCATTCAATCCAGAATTCATCCTCGTTTCAGTAGGCTTTGATGGGCACTTTGGTGACCCGCTCACATCTTTGGGTTTGACCACATCAGGACTCTCAACGATGAATGCGAAGCTTCATGCTATGGCAAGGAAACACTCACACGGACGGCTTGCGTTCTTTCTTGAAGGGGGATACAATCTTGACATTGTCGGAGAGGGTTCGCAGAATCTAGTGGAACAGCTTGCAGGAGTCCCAATTACACGTTTCGAAGACAGTCATATGGAGAGCGAAAATTGTACCGAGTATACCAAGGCCTTGCTGGATGGCATGGATGGGATGCTGGGTGGAGTATGGAAACTTTAATCATCAGAGGATTCGAAGTCCTCTAATAGAGTCTGCATTGGACCCAAATCGCCTTCATCATCTGAGGAGGCTTGAGTAGACTGGCCCATTGTGCCAACCTCAATGCCCAGTTGTTTCTTGATTGAAGTTGCCACACCGGTCCCTATCGTTGCCACACGTGCAAGCTCCTCAAGGGGTGTATGATACAAATCAGCCATTGTACGCAGTCCATGGTTATGTAGCATTCTTCCTCTGATGCGCCCAACTCCTCTGAGCGTAACAAGTTCAAGTAGCTCCTGACGTACACCATATTTCATTCTCGAATGGAGTGTATGCAAAATCGGCACATGATGAGTTGCCCCTGTGACTCGGGCAATCTCTGATGCTGAATAAAGCAGCCATCCAGCAGTTTCGATATAGCGACGAACGTCGCCTAAGCCGACACTATAGTCCTCAGTAATATCTCTCTCTGACCGCTCCGAGAGCCAATCTTGCAGCATGCGAGCGGTTTTGACTTGGGCCAGAAATGAAGAGTAGTCATCTGGGCTCGCCCAGCTGTCTGGCGGGTCTATGAGAAAGTCATCAAGGTGACCTTCGACATAGTATTCATAATCCTCAATCTCAGAACGGGCTACGTAAGTGGTAGGCTGGTCTGGAGTATGACAAATGAGGTGAAGCACTCCAATTGATGAGAGAGTTTGCGCTTCAGAAAGAGCATCTCGAAGCAGGATGGCCGTGTATGGATCTATGTACAACCTGGAAGCTCTTTGACCCAAAGGAGTGGCCTCCAGTGTGCCATGCCCATTGCACTCCAGCAAGCCTCCATTCTCAAGAAAAGCTAAAGCAGCTGAGATATGATCTTCGATTTCCCAGCTTTCAAATTGGGACGAGAAGAAAGTGCCACTAATCAGACCGTCTATCTCATCACGGTTATGGGTCATCTCCGCGGCAACTGAGGCCAACAGATGAGAGCGTAATGCAGAGGGAGAAGCCAACTTGGAAGTGATTGATTCGGGTTCTGAAAGCACGTAATGGTCCATCAGGGACTCCTGTTCTTGTTCAGTCTTAGCGATTAGTATTGCCTCGCCATAATTGTCGTACTTAGGTCGTCCTGCACGGCCTGCCATCTGCTTGTATTCAAGTATGGGGATTGTGTAGTTTCCTCGACTTTTTTCAAAACGATGATAGTCGCGTATTATTACCCTTCTTGCGGGCAAGTTTACGCCAGCAGCGAGTGTGGGGGTGGCAATGATTACCTTCAACTGGTCCGTCTTGAAGCATTCTTCAACTTGAGATCGCTCACGATTCGCCAAACCAGCATGGTGAAAGGCCACGCCCATACTCATTACTCGAGCAAGAGTCTTGGAAGATTCAGGAACTGACTCGCCACTCCCGATTCGATTAGCTATTCTGGAGAGATCTGTAAGAGTGTCTTTGGTAACGTATGGACGTACACTGGACGCTAGTTTCTTGGCGACTGATACTGTGGACCTTCGGCTTGATACAAACACCAAAACTTGGCCTTTCTCATCAAGGATGTCACAAACAAGGTCAGTTAATTCCTCTCTGCGAGCTCGCTTAATTCCCCTCGTTGATCCGTCATTGAACAGAATTGTGCCATCGAGTAGGACTCCTTCACGTAATGGTACAGGACGCCAATCACTTCTCACAAGTTTTGCGTCCAGCCAGTCAGCTATCTCTCCGGCATTTGATATTGTTGCGCTTAGTGCTACAATCTGGATCTCCGGGATTATTTGCAATAGCTTTGCTAATACCATTTCAACTGTGGGACCTCTTGATGGATCGTTCACGAGATGGACTTCGTCAATTGTAATGATTCCGACTTCGCTCAACCAATTTGTACCATGACGAATGAGTGAATCTGCTCTTTCCGTTGTCAGTATGATAATGTCGGCATCATGCAGACGTGTGCCTGGTGAGTCATAATCTCCCACTGACATCGCCGTCGTGATTCCAAGCTGCTCATATTTCTTAAATTCAACATACTTTTCATGGGCAAGAGAACGTAGTGGGACTAAGTAGAGAGCTTTGCCTTTCCCCTCTAAAATTGTCTTGAGCATGCAGATCTCAGCAACAAGTGTTTTTCCTGAGCTTGTGGGGATTGCAAGTACAAGGTTTTTGCCTTCAAGTACACCTGTTTCAAAAGCATGTTCTTGAGGGGGAAAGAGCTTGCTTATGCCGAAACTATGAAGGAGATCGATAATCTTCCGATTGATTGGAAGGCTTTCCAGGGTCTTTTTCTTCCTTGTCATTGGGACACCTGTTGTGAATTCTGTGTTCAACTCTGGGCACGTCTAACCTTGCCCTCCCTAGGATGAAAGAGGATGCCTTCTGCAACTAGCTTTTTAATTACTTGTTCCGCTCTATCGCGCGGAAGACCCATTGACTGCACTCGTTGAAGCAGTGCCTCTTCATCAATAGTGGAAGTTCCTTCAGATTCCATGTCCCTCATCACTTTGAGGATAATATCAGAAGAACTACGTTGGGCTGCGCTCATTTTTGATACTAGACGGTCTATGTCAATTTTGCCAGTGATACTATCGAGCGCAACCATTCGCAGCGACGCTTCCATTAGCCGCACTGCAGCTTGCGCATCTTCCTTGTTCACCTTGGACCTTAACGCCATCCGAGCTCTTGACTCAGCAAGACGAACCAAGGATTCCAGCTGACGTGCAGTTATGGGGACAGGTGCTGCGCCACCCTCTGCAGTCTTTCGAAGATCAACATAGAAGTTTTCAATCACTTCTGCGGCTTCAGAAGTGAGTTGAGGCACAACGTATCGATTGGCATAGCCAATGTACTTCTTCAGAAATGCCGGCGGGAGTGGCGGCGTTGCAGACTCGGTTGATATTTTTTTCCTCTGATGCAACCCAAGAATGAACTGTGCCAGCTTTCGGTCTTTGGTGACTTCTACTGTATCAACCATAATCCACATTAGATCAAACCTCGAGAGGATTGTGAATGGGAGCCGTATATTATCTTGTACAGAGAGCGAAGGCTCATACCTGCCAAGTGTCGGATTTGCTGCTGCCAGTATTGATGTTCTTGCATTCAATGTTGCTATGATTCCAGCCTTCGCGATACTAACTGTGTGTTGTTCCATGGCCTCGTGAATTGCATTCCTATCATTCGGGTCCATTTTGTCAAACTCGTCGATACATGCGATTCCTTGGTCAGCCAATACTAATGCCCCTGCTTCCAGAGTCATGGCGCCTGTTTCGGTATCATGGATTACTGCAGCAGTAAGACCTGCAGCAGTAGTACCTTTGCCAGAAGTGTACAACGCTCGTGCAGCCAAACCGGAAACGAACTTGAGAATCTGACTCTTCCCGGTGCCTGGGTCTCCAATCATCAGAATGTTTGATTTACCTCTGAGGCGGGTGCCGTCTGGCAGCTGTTTCGCAACTCCACCAAAGAGAAGAAGTGCGATTGACTCCTTAATTTGTTCGTGACCATGAATGGAGGGTGCAATTGAAGCGTATATCCTCTCGTAAACATACTGATCTTCCGCCAGCTCCCGTATCTTTTTCTCATCTTCCTCAGAGATTTCCAACTGCTCGTATTCTTTCTCTGTAATCTCTACGCCGTTTGCATCGATAAATACATTGAACGTTGCCAGTCTGCCGCCACGTCTGGAGAAATCGGGTGTTGTTTCAAGAAGCCCTGTTACTTTAACGAAGTCGCCCGGTCTTGATATGTCAACGATGTCACCTTCAAGAATGACATCAACAGACCGCGGCATCTGACCGGGAGGCAGCTCCTCGGGGGATTCTTGAATTCTCACCTTTTGCCAATCGATGAAATGGGATAGCTCTGGAATAAGCCGCATGGCTGTCTTCTTTCCACAAACAGGACAGAGTGCCGGCTCTGTGTATCTTCCGTCCTCTTGAGTCTGAGGAATATCGCCCCCACAGATGCGACATCTGAACATTGCTTCAACTAGAAGCGGTTTGACTATACTCGCCCGCATCATGATGCCACTGATGTGTAACAGTCGTCCGATATGTTTTGAACGAATGGCCCTGAGCGGAATATGCTCAGGGTAATCAATAATTCTAACTTTTAGCATATTCGTGTCGATGGTGCTAACATACTCTGGGTCCTCAATCTTCAAAACTGAAACCAAGGCGCCATTAATCATCTTCAAGAATTGTGAAGGATCCTCTGTGGCTAGCGTTATGAACACACTGTCAAAACTGGCCAAATCTTGAAAGTTTACAACAATTGATGACTCGTCGTTAATCGACATTTGCTGTAAACGTGACCAATAAGCAAGCTTGCCTTCCTCATCCTTGTAGGTGCGAAGAAACTCTTCGAATCGTTCTTGTGGACCTTCATCGTTAAGCCCGGACATCAAACTGCGCCTCGAAGTTATTGCATTAAAGGGGGATTCGGCCGAGCATCTGCTCAACCCTCATTGTAAAGTCCTTTGGAGTTATATTTAAGCTCCTGTATTTCATGAAGTCTATTCCATTACTTTTGTGCGCCAAACAGAGAGTATCTCTGCCATCTCCTCACACAACCATCGTTCTTCATTCGTCATCTGCTTTCGCTTTTCTTGGTAGGCACCTGATTTGGCCACGCGGATTATTTTAGAAAGTCGGGTTTCCACTAAGAATGGAATCATGCGCTGCATCCTCTCAATCTCTTCGTATCTACGAGGATCGATTGAGGTTCTGTCCTCTTGGAGTCGATGCATCTTGCGATTGAGCGCAGCATACAGAAACGGATGAAACGTCTGAAGCTTATGAGGCTGTTTTTCCTCCTCTCGATGAAGATTCAGAAGGCGTCTCAATGATTCGTAGGCATCCTCAGGAGCTATGTTAGCCAATCCATGTGTCACGAATTGCTCTACAACCCAGTTAGGTAGATTTGCCTGCTCACCGGATTGAAAAGGGCCTAGTTTTCGGCCTCCGACTATTAGCTCGGGGGCTTGTTCCTTGAATGTGCATGTTCGGGAGTCATTCATGAATAACATTCTGAAGCGGTCAATAGCTTCTGTAGATTCGCTGCGGAGCTTCATGATGGTTGCACTACACGCAACTCGCATCCCAATGTGATAAAGACATTGCCGTAAAATGGCTCAGTGAATTATGACAAAGACAAGGTTGTTTGTATTAGGATGTCAGATTAGTCGCAGTTCATAAGCATAAGGAACGTAATAGAGTTGCCAAGACTCTCCGGTGAATCTTTTAAAGGTCTTACAGAATGTGTTTACCGTTCCTCTCTGCGGAAGGCAGAAATTTCAACTTCGTATTCAGGAAGGGATTTTGAATGGATGTCGATCTATGGACTGAAAAGTATCGCCCGCGGACACTGAATGATATCATCGGGCAAGAGCCTGTAGTCGACAGGTTAGTCAGGTTCGTTAAAGCAAGAGCGGTACCTCACTGCCTATTCGCAGGTCCCCCGGGGACTAGTAAGACCACTGCGGTCGTGGCAATGGCCAGGGATCTCTTTGGTGAATCTTTCGATCGTAACTTCATGGAACTGAATGCAAGTGATGAGAGGGGCATCGATGTTGTGAGGAATCAGATTAAGAACTTCGCAAGGGCAATGCCAGCTGGTGATGCCCCATTCAGGATTCTTGCCTTAGATGAGGCGGATCATTTGACTGGAGATGCTCAGCATGCTCTGAGACGAACTATGGAGTCATACGCGGCGTCCTGCAGAATGATTCTGCTATGTAACTACTCAAGCCGGATAATTCCGCCGATTCAGTCAAGATGTGCCATCTTCAAGTTCGCTCGACTTAGCGATGAAGCGATATCAGGGAGACTGAAGTATATCGCAAAGGCAGAAGGAGTCAAGCTGAGCACCAAGGGAATTGATGCGATTCTCTACCTTTCTAATGGTGATATGAGAGCTGCAATCAATTTGTTGCAAGCATCATCATCTACAGGTGAGAAAATCACCGACGATGTTATCTATGCCATTTCTGGACGTGCTGATCCTGAGAGAATCAGGAGTATGCTGAGTGCATCCCAAGAGAAAAGATACCACGAAGCCCTTGATATCTTGAAAGACCTGACGTATTATCAAGGTGTTTCACCCGTAGATTTGGTTCGACAAATTCACCGAGAAGTACTATCATCCGAACTCCCTGAGCAACGAAAAATGAATGTGCTGGAAAGAACTGCAGAGGCAGAGTTTAGAATATCAGAGGGAGCAGATGGGGAAATTCAGCTGGCTGCATTACTTGCCTTTATGGGGCTGTGACTGAACGTGAGCAAGGAAAGTCTCCCATGGCCAGAGAGATACAGACCAATAAGCCAAGAGCAACTTGTGGGGAATATTGACACAATTCACGCGCTGAGGGAGTGGATATCATCTTGGAGGAGAGGGATTCCTAAGAAAAGGGCAATACTCCTTATCGGTCCGCCAGGAGTAGGAAAGACAGCATCCATTTGTGCATTGAGCCACGACCTAAACATGGAACTAGTTGAATTCAATGCGAGTGATAAGCGCAACAAGGGGAGTATAGAAACAACCGTCTGGATAGCTGCCACTCAACAGACTATTGATGGACGTTTGAGGATAATTATGCTCGACGAAGTAGATGGGCTTTCGGGAACAAGTGATCGTGGAGGAGTTGGCGCAATACTAAGTGTGATTGCAGAGTCTGTACATCCAATTGTGATGACAGCAAATGATCCCAGTAGTCCCCGTTTGAAAGACTTGAGAAAGAATTCCCTTGTGTTGGTCTTTAGACCTCTAGAACCCAGTGATGTTATGGGTGTGTTGAGGCGGATAGCTGGTAGTCAAAATGTGATTGTGAAAGATGAGATTCTAGAGGATATAACGGACCGCTCTGCTGGAGACCTTCGTGCTGCGATATCAGACTTGGAAGTTATCCTGAAGGGGGGATCTCTTCTAGAGGGAGAGCTTCCCTCACGGGACATCAAGCGCAATGTGAAGGAGGCACTTCGTCGACTCTTCATGACCACCGACTCAGCTGCAGCACGGAGAATTGTGTCTGAGGCTGATATCGATTATGAGAGCCTACTGCTATGGCTTGAGCAGAATATGCATCTCCATCTTAGGAGTGCCAAGGAATTGGACTTGGGATTTGAGGCGCTATCTCTCGGAGACCTTACTCTGGGACGAATAATGCGAAAGCAGAACTGGAAACTGCTCTCTTACGTCTATGACTTCCTCTCTGCAGGAGTAGCGACTAGTCGACAAGAATCGCCATTTCGGCATGTTGACTATGCTGAACCCACTTGGCCACTGCTGGTCTGGCAAGGAAACAGAAAGAGGGATAAAAAGACGCAGATTCTCACGAAACTAGCGAAGTTCACAGGTGTTTCTGTTAAAAGAGGCGCTCACACGCATCATGATACAATTGAGAGAATGCTTGAGAGAGAGCCGAAGTTGAAAGAAGCCTTTGCCAGCTGGCTTGAAATCAAGAGTGTTGCCTTCAGCCGGAGTCGAAGCCCTCGGTAAGAGCGGAAAGAGTCATTGTAGAACGGTGAAGATAGCCAAGTCGTCTTGCGAGTTCTTTCTGCATTCTTCTTCTGCCGTGTTTGCTCACGTTCATGCGAATCGGCACTACTACGTCCAACAAAACAAGACTCTCTGGTGGAGCGGGGGCAATCCCCCCGGGAAGTACATTGGTTTGTTCCAAGAGCTTGCGTATTGTGTTCAGCTGAAGTTCGCCAGTTCCAATCCTGATCAATAGGGAAACTATCTTTCGAACAAGTTTCCAGAGAAAACTAATGCCATAGACATCAATCGTGAGAGTCCCGTCTGACGCCCTCAAACTCATATTCAGGATTGTTGCAGACGTGCCACGGTTTCCATCGGGCTTTGACAATAGCGAGAAATTGTGTGATCCCGTTAGGAGCTGTGTAGCTTGTTTCATCAAGGAAAGGTCAAGATTGAGTTCGGTGGTGTCAAGGTAGTATCTGTAATGCCTCATGAGTATACTATAGCGCGGTTTGAAATCTTCGGGAGCTTTGGCATGCGCCCACAGTCTGATGTCATCTGGTAGGTACTTGTTTACACCATCAACATCAAAACGCTTGTTCGTCTTAACTAACACTATCTGACCGACGCTGTGCACCCCTTTGTCAGTCCTGCCAGCAAGCTGAACCGTGGAGGATGAATGGGTTTCTCCACTCCATGCGGCCAAGGCATCGATGAGTTCGCCTTGAACTGTACGTAGACCGGGTTGCCACTGGGATCCATGATATTCATCCCCGAGATAGAAGAGTCGTCCAATGTAAGATGTCAATTGACTCAGGGCTCCATTATGATTCCCACAAATCGATGAGATTCCTAAGAGAACGGGCACGCATATCCTCGATGCGATATCTATAGATTTTGATTCGTCCAAAAACCTTCTCTTCAATAAGGCCTGTTTTCATAAGAACCTCGAGGTGTTGCTTCGTTGAGCTATGATTAAGGCCAACGCGTTTGCATAGTTCTGTGATGTTTAACTCGCTTGATGTTGCGAGTTCCCGGATTATCTTGATCCGTCCCCTCGAAGAGAACAGTTCTTCAATAGGAATCTTCGTCTGTGTTTGTAAATCCATAGGGGTCACCACATCGTTGACTATTTTAGCAGTTCCAAAAGAAATCGTTCTAGCATCTCAGCGGGCACGTCAGAGAGGCCAATGAGTGTGGTCTGTCCTCTTTGCCCCGCTCCAGAGCGCTTCGTATCTAGTACGCCATGTGCATTAAGGTTTTGAACCCATTCCCAGACTTGCGTGTGTGCCCGTGGCTCTTCGTCATATTCCTCACAGACTGCTCGATACATCTCTTCAACCTCCCCCATTGTCACATAGGCACTCCTAACTTCCTTAAGTTGTCTAGCTGCGGCTAGAAGGACTAGTTTGTTGTGAATTGGAAGTGTAGCGAAAATCTCCTTTCGGAGCTCGGGATGTGTGTCGACCTTTGCTTGGCGGGCATAGTCAGGGATTACGATTTTTGCGCGGTTACGATCAGCTTGCTTTCCTGCTCGCCATAGTAGTTCGATGGCGTATCTGGCATCTCCTTGCTCCGATGCGATGTCAGAAATAACTTGCAGTGTTTCATCCATTACCGCGTCATTCTCGAAAGCAATCTTTACTCTATCTTCTAGAATAGCACAGAGAGCTTCTGAACTGTATCTCTCGAATCGCATAAGATTCCGCTGGAGAGTGCTCAAAATGCTTGAATCAAGGACGTCTCCATCGAGAGGTATATTTCGTCCCACTGCAATCATGGAGAGTCGTTGTGGTGCGTTCAATCGATCATCCATCAAACGTGTAAGGTCATATAGAATGTTACCTCCCCTCTGATTGATGAAATAGTCAAGTTCGTCTAGAATCAGGAGCAGATAACGGTCCTCCGCATCTAGGATTTCTACTAACATCTGCAAAAGTTCTTCAGGCGAGTGGCCTCGCCGGGGGAATTTCGGTTTGAATTCTCTTAACATTCGCAAATACACTAGATACTCGCTCTTGTTAATCCTGCAGTTGATGTGAAGCTTATGCAGGTGAATTCCGCGTCTCTCGGCAGCTTGAACCATTTGTTCTGTGAATCGCTTTGCAACCGCCGTCTTGCCCGTCCCAACTGGTCCTTCAATTATAAATCGCTGACTGGTGCGTCCTGGAGTTGTTATGAGTGTCTTGAAGCTCTGTGCCAAGGCCCTTAGTTCTAGTTCTCGATGTGGAAGAGCTTCAGGAACATAGTCGATGGATAGAAATTGCTCTGACTTGAACACACTGCGCCGACCCAGTTCTTCCTCAACATAATCGTGGGGCATCTTGTTGTTTGCTCACTTATGGATGCATAAAAGGATTACGTGCAGTGTGCGATTAAATGTACACTGACGGCAGAGGTTACCGAAAGTAATTGTGGCGAGCTCCTCACTCAAGATCCATATCATCGTCATGTTTGACTCATCGGGGTCATAGCAATCATCACTCGCCAAGTATAGATTCATCCTAATGCCCTTAAACTTGACTGCAGGAACATGATATGACATGTACAAATGATAACGCATCTGGGATGGAATATAGGAACAAAAGTGTGCGGCCACCGGGATTTGAACCCGGGCAAGAAGCTTGGGAAGCTTCCATCCTAACCAAACTAGACCATGGCCGCTTGGCAGCCCGCATTGTATCACAGGATAAAAAAAAGGTATCGGCATAGGGAATCTGTGCGACGTTTGAAGTGCCGCAAGAATATCCTTATCTTGTGTTTATGGAGTTGAAATTCCTGAGATTGATCATATGTCGTCCCAAGAGCAGTCTGTGAATTTTTGGCAAGGAAACCATGCTTGTGCGAGGGCTGCAATCGCCGCAGGATGCAGATTCTTTGCAGGCTATCCGATAACTCCTGCTTCGGAGATTGCAGAAATAATGGCGCGTCGTTTGCCAGAGGTGGGAGGCGTTTATCTCCAGATGGAGGACGAGATTGGAGCGATTTCAGCAATAATTGGTAGTTCGTGGGGTGGAAAGCTCACGATGACTGCCACTTCGGGACCCGGCTTCAGTCTGATGCAGGAGAACATAGGATATGCCATTATGACTGAAACCCCCTGTGTAATTGTTAATGTGCAACGTGCTGGACCTAGTACAGGACAAGCTACGAAAGCAGCCCAAGGTGACTTCATGCAATCCAGATGGGGAACACACGGGGATCATGAAAGCATTGTCTTGGCACCAAGCTCCGCTCAAGAAACTTACGAGCTTACAATAAGGGCATTTGAATTATCAGAACATCTCCGACATCCGGTGATACTTCTCTCCGATGAGATAGTGGCACATTCCCGAGAGAGAGTGGTTGTGGATCCCAACCTAAATGTTACCATCAAGAGAAGACTAGCAAGAGTCGGTGAGCTGCCGTATGGAGCGGTGGACAAGGAAGGCAGGTCAATGATGTTGAGATTTGGAGATGGTCACAATCTACTTGTCACTGGTTCCACTCATGATGACCATGGCGTCAGGAAGACCGCTGATCCCAAAGTACATGATAGACTTGTACGCAGGTTAGCAATGAAAATTCAAGAGAATCGCGATTTCCTAGCGGATGTTGTCGTTGCCGGCCCCTCCGAAGCTGAATGGGGCATCGTTTCATTTGGCTGCACTTCAAGGTCAGTTGATGAAGTTATGACCACTGATACCAGTGCAAGCTCAATCAAATCTCTAAGACTGCGTACTCTTTGGCCGTTCCCAGATAAGGAAATGAAGGAGTTCGCCCAAACTGTGAAGCGATTGCTCGTGCCGGAGCTCAACTTGGGGCAGTTGGCCGGAGAGGTGTCGCGTGCAGTTGGCGAATCCGTTGATGTGGTATCCCTTAACAAGATTGGAGGAGGACTCATGATTGAGCCTAATGAGATAGTTGCTGCGATGGCGTCAATCTGAGCACTAAACTGTTCTACACTCGATTGGCCGTCCTGTCCGTGTCCGTCCACTGAGATTGTGAGTGTTAGATTCGTTCGCATCCAGATGATTATGGCTAGAAACCTGTTCGTGGTTTCGAGCCATGGACTACTCACTTCGAATGTGATGTTGTGAGCTCCAGGATTAATCCAAAGAGGCAATGGAATCGAGCTAGGTACGTGCGGATTCAGATTAATCCATACGAAGAACGGACCTACAACATGATCTACAAAGACACTGACATTGATTGAACTTGGAATGCTGCCATTGTCATCGTGGATATCTAGATTCATGACGATGGTTTCTCCATAGAATGCCTCCATAATCACAATGTCTACATCCATTATTCCATAGATAATTAGGTCGAAATCGAATGGCCCTATTGCGATGTATTCTGTGTCGGTGATGCTTACAGTAATCGTATGTACACCGAGACTCACATTGTGAGCTATTGCAAACGTGAGATTCACAGTCGTATCAGTTAGGATGAGTTCAGTTGTGGAAACCTGGTCTTCGCCGTCATTAAGAGTTGTCCCAATGGTCTGTTGGAGAGCCCATTCGGACTCTATCATGAAACTAACAGTTACATTGTGACCACGCATGACGCCCCATATTGCTTGAGCAGAGGAGAATGTAAGAGGATAATATGTCATGAACTCAATGAGAAGTGTTGTTTCATAGACATGCTTTGAAGGCTCGCCAAGGATGATTAATGAGTAGTTTTTCAATCCCACTTGTGTTGTTTGCGTTGTGTACCATTGCAGCAGAATCAGACCCGTCACATCGCTCGAACCGGTTGCCAATGCATAGCCAGTGGAATTGCAAAATACGACAGAGATACCTCCAGCATCAGCATCCAGTGGGTTTGTCAGATGTAGCAATATCTCAGTTTCATAGCCAAGAACCGAAGGAAACAGTATCTCATAGGTGACTGCTGGGATGAATGAAATATTGAGTAATTCTTGGTAATGCATCTGGACGTAGTGAGTTGTTTCATTTGTTTGAACTGAAATTACTCCTGTGCCCCAGCTTGTTTCCGGAATCAGAAAGGAGAGCCTAAAGCAGCCGGATTCATTGGTCGCTCCTTGGGCTACGAGTTCTGTACTGTTTCCGATTGTAAGAATAACAGATAGAGGAATGGCATTGATTGTAGTATTGGCTGCTTGATCTGTCACAACAACATCAATGCTAATTGACTGCCCACATATAGCAGGCTGTGCACTCTCGACATTGACAATCACATCTCGTTGGAGCGCGGTAATCAACACAGAAGCTGAAGCTACTTGATACGAGGGGGCGGTCGCAGTTACATTGACACAGTAGAGGCCCGGGTCTACTGCAAAAGTGATTGTGGAACTGTATGTACCGTTTCCCAGGTTGGTCATGTTTCCATTTGTAAATTCAGTACTCCATCTAACTATGCTATCGTTTATCGGCTCAGAGAGATGATTAAGATGTTTCACAAGCAATTCTGCCAAGTCAGCATGGCTCCCGTCGTGTGACTGGCAGTATACTGAGTCAGAATGCGAGATTACTATCAAGCTAGATTCCGGGGGTTGAACAGTGAGTGTGAGAGATTTCGAAAGCGGATGAAATGCATCGGTGCCATTACATGAAACTGTAAGGTTGTAGTCCCCGGGTGGCCCAAGCGATGAAGTCCAGTTCACTGTGACTACACCGTTATTGTCTGTTGTATCATTTGAGTGCATCACTAATTGGCTGTTTGAGTCATAGATATCTATTGAAACTGGATTATTCGAGAGAGTTAAGTTGCTGTTGTGCGCGCTCACAATCTCAAGATCGAAACTCTTGTTTGTGCCATAAGGGACAGATAGTGGCTCCAGTGCGTATACTGTTAGTGGGCCCTTGGTTATGTTGATTTCTATGGTTTCACTCGCTCCTTGGGAATAACCATCGAAGGTTTCGATATTGAAGATGACAAAGCCATTGGTCCCATTGATGCCTGGGAATGTATGTTCAGGCTGGATTGTGTATGAGGATGTGAGAATCCTAGTTTCTGGTGATGGCGGTATGAAATAGTCGTCATCAAAAACAGGTCCAAAGTCTGTGACTATTGCGAAAGAAACATAGCACCATCCATCCTCGCTGAAGTCAGCAGTGACCTTGGCTACCATGTGAATGGTTTCGCCAACCTCGTACGTTAGCTTGTCGGTTTCGAAGGAGTCAAACTCGAAGTAAAAGGCGCTAACTGGCGACATAAGACCAAAGGTAAGGAATACTGCGGCTGCGACGATAACTAGTGCGTTTCGATTCAATCAGCACACCAAATGTCAGTCATCATGTCACCTAAAAAACGGCACTTGATATAGCGACAGGTTTAATTCAAGACCGCTTAGCCTCAGTGCGACGCTGAAGGAACACGGAGTGCTGTAAGCGATGGTCATTAGGTTGAGGAATGCTACAATCAAGGCAATTGAAGATACAGAAACAAAAAGGTTGAAGCTTCTGAGAATTGTATCCAAGGCTGAAGGAGCCAAATTGACATTGGAACTTCCAGAAGCACTTTGCGATAAGATGAATGTGCGTGATGGCATCGTGGTTATTGTCGATTCGAAACCAATTGCGAAAGGAGACAAAAGCAAACTCTATGCAGAGGGCGAAATCTTCAAGATTGGAGAGGGTGGCGACTTTGAGGTGGTGGGAGCGATAGGTGGTTTGAGGTTCGTCCTTACTCTTGCTAATCCAACGCCAGCGAAGAAGAAGGTTTTTGCTGCTGATAGATTCTATTTGATGCTCTTATAGCGATCTAGCACGGTAACAAATTGGGGTTTCTGAGTTTTTCGTCAATGGATTTCTGGCAGGCGGGAGTGCCAGTGTTGAATAGTTTCAGTGACCTCTCATTCTGAGGAGGCCATCAGTAACTGCTTGGCCTCTGTGCAAGTCCATTTGAGTAGACGAATAATTTCTGTGAACGTATTGAATCCTTCTGAAACTCAGTTATGAGTTGATGCCTAATTCGATACGGGTGTGGTCATTGACTGATGGAATGATTGAATCATCAAGTTTGACGTCTTGGTCTTGTCCTGATTGTAGCGGGCGATTGCTACACAGTCAAGGATACATAGTCTGTTCTGAATGCGGTATTGCAATCTCGAGAAAGTATGTCAATCCCACTTACCAGATGGGTGAGAAAGTGCGTAGCGATGCTCCGGATGCGACCATGTACGTTTCTCTCGGTAATAGAATGCACATTGTTGATGGGCTTGGTAGTTACATAGGGTTTCACAAGGACTGGTATTTTCGTGATGCACACGGCCATTCACTATCCGCGGTAAGCCAGAAGAGATTCAAGCGTCTGAAGAGAATATACAGTACTCAAGTGCGAATTGGAGGGAATGAGGCAAAATATCGTGCTCTTAGAACACTGAATCATGTGTCAAAGCTATTGATGCTGAATGAACAAGTGCGTGATCGCACTGCATACCTATACAAGAAAGTGGTTTCGGAATCTTCTGACAGGGTGACCAACAACATTCTGCTCATGGCAGTATGTCTCTTGATGGCAGTGAGGGAATTCAAAGATGGCGCACCGATAACACTTGAAGAAATTGCTGATGTTTTCGAGAAATGCGGACATAGAGTGAGCGTAAGATCAATGGTTAGAGAGGCACTTAGACTCAAGTCTATGATGGGATATGCTCCCGCGATTCGTAAGCCAAGGGACTATGTGCCTCGAATCTTGTCAATGTTAATGAATAATCAGAGAGTCACAAGCAAAGTAAGGCTTCGTGGATGGGACTTGAAGGCCTATGAGAGTGCCCTTAGAGATAGAATCTTTGAAATTCTTGAGTTGATTCCTGCGTCTAAACGTGGGGGACGGAATCCATTCATCTTCACCGTATCAGCAGCCTACGCTAGCGATCGGTTAATTGCTAATGAATATGGTAGACGGACAGTATTGACTCAAAAGCTGGCGTCCACAGCAACGCAGGTTGCTGAATACAGTATTCGTGACCATTTTGGTATGATGAAGAAACTTATTCAGCCTGTAGAAAAGGCAGTCTAGAAATGTCAGGGCGAACTCGAAACGACACTATTGAACAGCGTGTTTTCGGCAGCATATGGTGATGCTAGTGGATGGATTCGTGGCACTGAGTAGGGGAATGAGTCGTTTCGACTAGGTGCTTAAATTTCCAACAAAGAGAGTATCATTCGACTGATGTAAGGTAGGATGTGTCTTTTGGTGACTAGTCATGATGTACTCATTGTAGAGTGTCCCAATACACGATGCAATGGCTGTCGCTACTTTTCAGCCCCGATATGTGGCAAGCTTGAATCTCTACGGGACACCTCAAATCATCAAGCAAGGGCGATTATTTTGGAAACTGAAAAGAATCTTGTCCATCTTGGAGGGCATAACATAGGACGCCCACTAGAACCCCCTTGGCATGCTGAGGGCTGGGAATCCGTGTACATAGGCGAAAATGAATCTGATCTTCGGAATGTTGTGGATGCCTATGTTGTTGGACCATATTTAGCTGTATTCTATCTGCAAGGAAAGAATCAGATTATGTATAGGTCATATCCATTAGTTAGAACATCTCTTGAATATGCGCTTCTAGATGAATTGTCTGGCAAGACGGGGGACCTTGCAAATAGCTATTCGGACTTTAGAGTTAGCATTTCTGAAAGAATCAGTGTCACGTCATCCCGGGTTTCATCAAGTATCACTGAGTCACTTCCTGAGATAAGTGAATCAACCAAGAAAAGGATTTCAGATGTTGTTGCCCATAGAATGACTGTATTGGGATTGTTCTTCTCATTATTGCTGGACGATGAAGTCGAAGAGGTCTTTCTGGACAGGCCAGGAGCAGTGCTATACTTTGATCATCAGAGGTTTGGTCGATGTCATTCCAATTTCACTTTAACTGACAATATGGTGTCACGCCTTGTTACACTGATGCGAGCAGAGAGCAATCTACATCTGGATCGAGCAAATCCTTCATTAAAAACCGACATGCGAATAGCCGGCACGCTTCTTCGTTTTTCTGCATGTGTACCACCATTAAGTCCAGACGGCCTGCACCTTGAAATTCGAAGAGCACGATCGAGTCCGTACACCATTTTGGATTTGATAATTAATGGTACATTGACCGTTGGCGCAGCAGCAACACTACTTGCTGCAATAGCTGGACGCTTCAACATTACTATTACTGGAGGGCCGGGTTCTGGCAAGACTACTTTATTGAACGCACTGGATATGGTTACACCAACCACTTGGAGAAAAATCTACATCGAGGATGCTGTTGAGAGTAGATTAGTTGAAGGGCACCATCAAATCAGGATAAAGGTCGACCCAGTGGATGAAAAAAGCAAACAATCTGACAAGAGTATTGAGATAGTGAAGAGCTTGCATCGATCACCTGACTATCTGATTCTAGGTGAGATTCAGACAGCTGAACACAGCCAAGCATTGTTTCAAGCGGTAGCAGCAGGACTGCGTACAATTCAGACATGTCACAGCGACTCAGCAGCAAGTCTCATGTCCCGGTGGATAATAGGACACAAAGTTGATTCATCCAGCATTGCTTTGATGGATGTCATAGTTACTCTCGACCGGCCAGTGCCTGGACAGTCAAGACGTCATGTGAAGGAAATTGTCGAAGTGAGGAGAGATATTGACCACCGCGGTGTGGTCTTTGTGGGACTTAACAAGGTCTTTGATTTGCGAAGCTCAGGGACCGAGGTCAGAGAGTGGGCTAAGGACGGAGCTTTCAGATTGCGTGCACAGACTGCCAGTTGTAAGGATTACGTTCAAGTGTTTGAAAGGGCAGCGGACGGCCTCAGATTTGCACTTGAAGAAGATTCCATTGACTCGGTTACCTCACTGGTCGGGGAATTGTGGTGCAATGAGCACGATATAGTTTAGATTCATCCAGAGCAGCACAACCCTCGGTAAATGCGAGTTCCTGAAGGAGTTAAAATAGCGCTCAAAGAGATTAGTGATTAGGTGCATATTGATGGCTGATAATGATGACCTTCTTCACGATACTCACGCAGGCCCATTAGTGGAGGAGAGCCTGCTACTAGGCATAGCGGTAGTGACTGTTTCTATCGTAATCGCAGTAATCCTGCAAGCCACTGGTTGGGCTCAAGATGTAGTCACTAGCCTTCTTCAGCTTTTAGAGAATAGCTGGAGTGATTTTGCTGGGCTGGTCCCGTAGATTCCGCTTGCGTGTCCGAGTCGTTCCCATGGAGTTACTCGTTCTGGTTCGGCCCACATCATGTATGCAGCAAGAATTGCTTTTCGGAATGAAATAAATCAAATCGTGGGAAAGCCTTATTTATAGTTGGAGAGGTTTCGCGCTTCGGACTCGACTAGGATGGCTCCGGTAGTGTAGTCCGGCCAGCATGGGGGACTCTCGATCCCCCGACCCGGGTTCAAATCCCGGCCGGAGCACCACCTCTTTCTTTCAAGTTAACATATATCGACGCCTGATTAATGGTATGCTAACTAGGCTAATTGACAAACAAGAACCAATAGCTAGGGCGACTATTCCGATGCCTTGAGCCGCTGAAACATCGGCTTCTCCAATCACAATTACAGCTGATCCTGCGTATGATTGAAGAGAGCCTGATGCTTCAGATTCGTACGATAGAAGATAGCTACCCGCTGTGGAGGGAATCGCTAGGTGCAGACTGATCAAACCATGATTACTGCTATCTATTTCCATATTAGCTGATAGCCATCCGTAACTTATTGGAATGCTTCTTAGTAATGACCCATTCAACCCTTGAATGGTAAGTTGAACGTATATCTCCTTGAGCTGCGGTATTATTTCGTAGTAATCGAAAATAATTATGACAGGTATCGTTTTGGCTACAGTGAAACTATACTCCAGGATGACCGAGAGTTCGTATGCTGACTCATTTCCGCTGCATACAATTAGGAAAACAAAGTGGCCTTCACTGGAAGGTGCCAAGAAAGCCATAGTTGCAATGCCGACCTGATTAGTTATCGACTGTGAAATGAGAGTGCTATTAATCGAGTGGACTTCCACTAGTTTGTTGGAATAGTTGGCATTGTTATTGATAAGGTGGACTACAAGCAATATCTCTTGTTGGGGAGATGCAAATCCCAAGATGTTGCTCTGATTCAGTGACAACGTAGGACGAAACCATATTGGTTCACTGAACCAGTAAGTTCCATTGGTGACGTATTGTGCATCATTGACCGTAATGATGAATTCCCTGATTCCTTTAGGTCCTGTTATGGGTAGAAAGAGCTGAGTTGAGTTGCTGTTGCCAGTCAGGGGTTCTGTAACTGCTTTTTCAGTTAGTGTATCGAGAATAGTAATGGATGCACCGGGAATCGGTCGATTCAGAATGTCCTGCACCACCACTGAGATCTCAAGTTCGGTCCCAGTGACAATGTACTCTGGTAAGAACGCTTCAATCAGCACAGGGCTTGTGACAATGAAATGAATTTGAAGAATTGAAATGCTGTATCGGTCAGTTCCCGTGTATTCAATTATCAGTGTGTGGTTGTTCAGAGAGATTCCTTCATTGATTCGTAAATCAAGAGTTGCTACGCCTGAGCCGTTGGTCGTTATCGAGGATTGTGTTGTGCCATCAAGCGATACCATCATGAGGCCGTTGGGCAATGTTTCTTCGTTGGCCCAAAGCGTGAGGGAGAGAGTAATTGAATCGTTCAAAGTGACAATATCAGATAGAGCATTGTCGTGTTTGATGAGGGTCGCAATCTGCTCTACTGTTATGGAAAACGATGTTTCTACGCCTTTTTGAAAAAGCGCCAAGTTCCCTTCATAGACAACAGAAACAGTATTCGCACCTAGCTGTGCCCAAGAAGTGTTACAGTGGAAAGAGAAACTGACACAGCCGGTGTCATTGGTGATACCAGAGCCAAGTGGCAATGAATCACTGAACACCATAAGAGAAGCGCCTGAAAGCGATTCGTTCATGTCGTTAAGGAGGCGGACTATGAGATTCAGATCGTCACCTGGCGCCAAATCACTGTCCTTGACTTGAATCTCCATTGTTGTTGCTGAAACAACTGTAAGTGGCATCCACTGGCAGGAAGGCGAGAGTGAAAGTGATTGATTGCCGCGAAAAGTCGCATTAATCATCATAAAACCCAGTGGATGTTCGGAGGGGAGAGGCCAATCGATGTATGCTAAGCCATTTGAATCGGTCATGTCCGAACCAAGAAACGAATCGTGGGTCTGGTCGAAGAATTCTATTCTCTGGTTGACAACTGGGTCCCCATAGGTTCCATTTTGCAATAACTGAGCAGTAATGGTTATGGTTTCCCCTCTGGAAACAACATTTTCGCCTTCAGCGGAAACGGTAGTCATGCTGCTTATGAATAGAAGAGAAACAGCAGCTAAAACAATCAGCAAGGGAACTGCACTGCTTTTCAGGATAGATTCCTCCTCGATTTGGGGTTTGAGCTCCGTTTGCCTGTGTTTTGCTTGCTGTGGTGCGAAGTAACAGGTCTGGATTACTCTAAAGTGAGTCGCGAACCGGGGTTATTAACCTCCTACAGTTACTGCGTTGTTTCTCAATGAACCAAGTTGTAAGATAACTGGGGGAGTTCTTATGGAGAAATCTGAAACTATGAACTGACCGCATATCTATGCTGAAGGAATTGAGTATTGTCATCTGCAACAGACGAAATCCGCTCTATCATACGGCCTAGAATATGACAAAGAGAGATGAGAAGGTGATACAGATATTCAGTCGCACGCATCTAGGACTGTGGACCTTGGTCAGAACAATGTGGATTGGTGGCACGATTATATGTGGTATCTACATGATGTTCGTGTACTTGTTACCTCTTGTCGGTTTGATCCAACAGCCGCCTGTGCCTTTGAAACTGACTGTCGAGGTCATTGTTTGTGCAATACCAATCCTGTCAGGTGGGTTGCTGACCAGTGAGAGAATTCGTAATGACGAATTGTCAGTTCTTATCGATGAAAAGTTCCTTGTTATTCAGCTGGATAGGCATGTTGTTGTGACTTGCGCACTAGAACTTGCTTCTGTGCCTAGCTCAATTGTTGTTTTTCCGGGTAAGGAGCCTAGGTATAATGCCGCACTGCTATTAGCACTGCGTGCAGGCTTGGATAGCAGAGTTTCCATGGCCTATGAGGTGGGAGTAGAGAAAGGGGAACCATTCCTGCGGTTGTTCATAACTGCATCTGGAAAGAATCTAACGGAAATCAAGGAGATTTTGAGGCGAGAAGCCACTCGAACGGAAGCTATTCTTTTGGCTTCTTTGAACGGGGTTGAGGTGCATCAGCTAGGAGAAGACAAGCTGAGGGGAGCGAGTGAAATAGTGCATCGTTTAGACTCGTTGAGAAAGCCTTCAGCATTGGTTCATGATGACGGGATGCTTCAGTCACTCACATTCATTGTGGGAATCCCCAGAGTTGCGCCTTCGATTGATGCCTCGCAGGTTGGCACATTCATCTCTACTGCAATCAAACAGAGATACTCTGTCACACTTACTTGTGTATTCTCAAGTGCAAAAGCGGGCAGAGAGAGGAAAAGAATGGAAGGAGAATGGAAAAACATTCGCGCAAAGGAGCTAAGGAATGAGGATTCCTTGACTGATCATGCCAACAAGAGAAAACTTCTAGATCAACATGAGAGAATGCATGGTGATTCTGGATGGTTTGATAACTCCGTGTACGTTCTTGCTAAGGCCAAGAATACTGCTGAACTTGAAAGGGTGACGAATGGTGTAAACGGTCTTATCGCCTCAATTTGGGGTGGGGAAGGAAACATTTCCTTGAAAAAAAGAGGAATTCGAGGCAGAACTGTATGTAGACTTATCACCAGACGCCATTTCAAACGTCAGAAAATCCATGTGAGTTCCTTAGTGGGCTACGTAAACACCCCTATACAACAGCTTCCTGTGATTGCAGCGACCGTGGCTCCAGTTTTTCCAGTTCCGCTAAGGAAGCTGATAGATAATGATCTAATCATTGGAGAGACAATCTACGGAGGGCGACGCATTAGTGATATCGGGATTAGACCGGAGTGGCTGCGAGAACATGTTGCAGTTCTCGGCGCTACGGGCACGGGTAAGACAAATCTTGTGAAGAAATTGATGCTTGAATTGAGTTTGAAGACTGATGTTCCTTGGTGGGTGTTTGATATCAAAGGATCTGAGTATGCGGACCTTGCTGGATGGGACTCCGACATTCTCATACTCAGTCCGGGAAAGGATGCCTCTTTCGTGATGGATTTGTTAGACATTGAAATGGATTCAAGTGAGGTAGATGCGCATGCAACTTTTGCGATACTAAGGGAGCTCATAAATGAAAGAGGCGTGTCATCTGAGCTTTCACCTGCCATGGAGAAGCTCTTACGAGAGTCAGTAATGGAGTTAGCGGAATCAAGGCATGCAACGAAGTCAGTCCAAGTCCTCAACCAGATTATCTCGAAGTTGGCTGGCAATGATCGCTTTGGAAGCATGACTAGGGATGCGCTTCTTAACCGTCTTGAGATATTATCACGTGAACCCCTTGGGTCCATACTGAAAGGGGGAGCAGAAGCACTCAAGATTTCTACTTTGTTGAACAAGCGTGTGGTATTCGACATGCGCCACATTGCAAGGGTAGGTGGGATGGATGCGGTTCGAATCCTCTACAATCTTGTCGCCAAGAGAATATTCGACAGTGCCATGAAACGCGGAATAAAGCCTGGACTGCATCATGTGGTAGTTCTTGAGGAGGCGAGCAATTTGGTGCCTGAGAGCTACACAAGGCATTCCGCAGCAGATGTCACCACTGGTGAGTCGATGGTTATGCTTCAACGGGCCACCGGACAAGGAGTCATTGTTGTATCAACAAGACCGAACATTTCCTCGAACATTTTAGCCAATACTGCAACTAAGATTACATTTCGTCTGCCGTACGACAGCTCCATTGGGTCTAAGTATATGGCTCTCAATGCTGAACAGGAAGAGTACCTCAAATCACTGAAATGCGGCAGAGCCCTCATTCATGTTCCAAGTTCTAGTACTTTCGAAATTGCCACTAAGCTGTTTGTACCCATGTCTGGAATCTTAGGAAAGGATGCCAAAGAAGCTGTCACTCAAGGCTGTGAGAAAGCTGAATTAAAGACAGTCGTGCACGAAGCGTCTGTTATTATCAAACCTGAGAGGGTGGTGTCTGATCGACTAGGTGAGCTGGCAAACCATGTAGTTGCTTTTCTCGCATCTAGAGATATGGCCACTGAGATTGAGATTAGGAGCCTATTGATGACTCTGGATTCGCAATTTGCTGAAAATGACATTGCTGAGATAATCCGCGACCTTGTTTCTCTGGGAGCTATTGCACGCGAAGCGCTTTCACTTGTACCTGGGGGTTTTGTGTTTACAGTACCAGGCAGAGAATTGGAAGCTGTTAGGAACGTCATTATGAATTACATGACTCGCCGCCTGGACTCGGTTCATAACCTTGAATATCAGAAGCTGGATTCGAATGGAGCACAATTGATTGCCTGCAATCATGCTATACTCATCTTGCCAAACCATCTGAAAGCATCTTCCATTGAATCGGTTTTAGGACAGATTGGAGCGTGCATGAGTGAGCTCGGGAATAATATCAACAAGTTGGTGGTTGTGGTGAGAGGAAGCATCGCCGCAGCCAAATTAAGAGAACTCATTGACCGTTCAGAAACATTTGATGCTGTGACTGTAATCTCAGCTTTTCCCAGCTCTCTAAACAAGGTAGTGGATGAACTTGTCCATGGAAAGCCACATAGGAGCGAAGTGGTTGAAGAGCAGCTTGGTGTGGTTGCCAAATTCTCCAAATCAGAAAGGGTTGATTTACGAGGAGCTGTGCATGATGTCGGTTCGGCTACGAGTCGTGCAGTCCAAATGCGTCTCTGGTTTGGTTTGATCGAAGACTTCGTTGATTTGTCGAATGGACATATTGTGTGGGATGCCCTTCTAGAATTCATCGACACTACTGCGTTGCAGTCACTCAAAGGGAGGTCGGCCCCCATGAGTGTCGAGGAAGGCAAACGTGCTCTCACAGAACTCCTTGCTGATGAGGTGCTTGTGGCGTTACGTGTTGGAGCCGAGAAGCGATATACTGATTTCGAGAAGAACCTCTGGATTGTAAATTCATCAGTGCTGAAAGAACTCAAGGAGAGAGCTATTAATCTATTAATTGAAGAGAGTGGGAAACAGAATGAATCTATTTCTCAAGGCCATGAATACTATGATTTCTGTGTTGGTAAAAAATCTTATGTTGTATTTCCAACACAGCAACAGCTTAACACGCTTCTGAATCTTCATAGTGATGTGGCATGCCGGATTTGCGGGTCAACGCAAGTGATATGCCTCCTAACAGCAGCTGAGTATCTTGATGATGGTGCCATAGTTCCAGCGAATTTGATCATGAAAACGATGGATGATGCGATTGCAGAAATGTTAGTATAGTGTTTCAGCATTCCATTCTGGTACAAGTAGTTGATTTATCTGCGAGAAGAGCAGTTAGACGTCCTGGAACCGTTAGGTTGAAGATTGCAACTTGAGTTGTCTGACTAGCTAGTTCAAGAAGCTCCTGTGCCTTCCGGGCCATACCTCCTGTTACATCTGTGGCAGCAGAAGTCCCTGCACCTGCCAGAACGGAGTCCTTGTTGGAACTATCAATCACAGACACAAGAGTGGCATTCGGGTTGACACGGGGATCTTCTTCGAATATGCCATCTACATCTGTGCCAATGAATACTCTCTGGATATCCAATGCTTTTGCTAGGTAGACAGAAATGGTATCACCACTTAAAATGGAGGCCCCTTGTACATCGTCAAGGCACACATCTCCGTGGATGATGACGGCACAGTGCGCCTCTAGGGTCCATTTGATTATGTCTATTGGAAAGTTCATTATCTCGCCATCGTGCATGCTAACTGAGGAATATGGCGGAATTACAACAGATGGGATTCCATTGGCGTTTAGCGCTTGTTCGACTTCAAGTGAAAGCAGTGTCATATTGTGACGTATTGATGGTATGCCTGCAAGAAGTTTCTCTAGTGGAGTAGATGGATCTCCAAATCCATAAATGTGTGCAGCTTGGTGACCATGTGCGCCCCCCCCCAGAACGACTATTAGTGGTCCTTGGTGAGTTCGGAGCTCTTTAGCAATACGACTAATTGCCATCATGTTGACAGTAGGTGGAGAAACTTGTTTCTGAGTTATTACTGAACCGCCCAGTTTTACAAGTGTAAGAGATTTCAAATGCAACACTTGGGTACCGAGAGAAAATGCGTGCTTATTGATATGCCGTACATTGAATTCTGGCTAGATTCTACGATTATACTGTCATCCATCTGGAAGATGCACCATACTTCGCAGACGTACTCCACAAGACAATCTTTTTATCAGGATGCAAGACGGTTGCCTTGGATGCCTTACCGAGTGGAGCTGTAATTCCAAATGACTCAGAAAGCGAGAATTCGACTATCAAGCACAAGTACAGAAGATCTTGATGGTGTTTGCAATCAAATTAAGCGCATAACACGCAAGACAGGTGTTCGAATGGCGGGTCCTATTCCGCTGCCAACTCGACGAATGGTAGTGCCAACTCGCAAGACCCCATGTGGTCAAGGCACCGAATCGTGGGATAAATGGGAAATGAGGGTTCATAAACGTCTAATAGATATTGATGCAGATGAACGTGCAATACGTCAGATAATGCGTGTAAGAATTCCAGACTCGGTATATATCGAGATTGAGTTAACTGGTTAGTTGGTCAACATTTATCTCTTTCACAAACTCTTTCAAGTTAGTGTAAGTAAGGTCGGTAATAGCATTTTCTTGGGGCATCTTTGAGATGTGCGGAATAATCGGTGTTGTTCAAGGGCGAGGCGAGGTTGCCTCATTTCTTCATCAAGCCCTGAAACGTCTTGAGTATAGGGGATACGATTCCGTAGGCATTACCACTATTGCCGACAATCGTTTGCACACCAAGAAGGACAAAGGCAAGGTTGATGCTGTTCACAGAAGTCTGAACCTTGATGACCTTCCAGGATTCATTGGAATAGGTCACACTCGCTGGGCAACACATGGTGTTCCATCGCTCATGAATTCGCATCCACATTTTGATTGCAAGAATGAGATAGCTGTAATACATAATGGAGTGATAGACAATTTCCTCCGATTAAGAAAGGACTTGCATTCACGAAGTCATAAGTTCAAGTCTGAAACAGATACAGAAGTAATTCCACATTTGATTGAGGAGTATATGAAAGAAGGGATGGACCTTGCGGCTGCTCTCAAAGAGGTTACGAAGCAGATTGAAGGTACTTATGCCATAGTAGCAATGTCAACAAAGGAACCTGAGAAGATTGTATGCACACGTAACGGAAACCCACTTGTTCTTGGAAGGGAAGATGGTGTATCGTATGTTTCCTCGGATATTCCAGCATTCTTGCCGAGGACCAGCAACATGATTCTCCTGCTAGATGGCGAGATAGCCACATTAACAGTGGATGGTGTTGAAATCAGGAAACTCAGTGATAACACGCTTGTGAATCGGGAAACAATCAAGATAAGCTGGACAGCAGATCAAGCTCAGAAGAGTGGATTTCCGCATTTCATGTTGAAAGAAATACATGAACAGCCCGATGCCATAAGGAATACACTTCAATTGAAACCGGGGATAATTGAGGACGCTGCCAAGCTTATACACAATGCACGACGAGTCTATCTGCTTGCAATGGGAACGTCTGGACATGCTGCAATGGCATCACGTCACATGTTTGCATCAATCGCTGGAATCCTTCCGACCTTTGAACTGGCTAGTGATTTTCCAGACATAGTCTATGGTGCCTTATCCAAAGATGATTGCATAGTTGCAATCACACAGTCTGGGGAAACAACTGACACGATTACCGCTGTTAAGTACGCACAAAAATTCGGTGTCAAGGTACTTGCAATAACAAATGTGGTGGGCAGCTCCATCACGAGAATGGCTGATTATACCGTTATCACACAAGCAGGACCTGAGATTGGCGTGGCTGCTACAAAGACGTTCATGGTCCAGCTCACTTCGCTTGCTCAGATTGCACTTGCCCTAGGAGAGCTTACGGAGTTCATCGATTCTGAAGAGATAGAGAAAAAACGTCAATCATTGCAAGGAATTCCTGAAATTGTTTCAAATGTCATCTCAACACAAGAGGAGCGGGCAAGGCGATTAGCTGGCATTCTCTATAACAAGCCGAGCCTTCTGTTCTTGGGGCGAGGGGTTTCTATGGCCACAGCCTACGAAGGAGCCCTTAAGCTCAAGGAGATTGCTTACAATCATGCGGAAGGATATTCTGCAGGCGAATCCAAACATGGACCAATCGCCCTTGTTCAGAGTGACTATCCGGTCATATTCGTGGTGCCCAATGATGGAACCAGAAGTCGCGTTATTGGAAACATCATGGAGATGAAGGCAAGAGGAGCATCCATTATTTCTGTCATCGAGGAAGGCGATACGGACTTGGATAGCTTATCAGACCATACGTTTACGGTCCCTGCGGGGGTTGAGCCAGAATTCTCAACAATGGTGTATGTAGTTCCTTTGCAACTGTTTAGTTACTATATGGCAACAAGAAATGGTTATGATCCCGATAAACCTCGAAACCTTGCCAAGTCAGTTACTGTGCTTTAAGGACCTTAAATCCTTCATTGATAAGTGGACTACTGTGAGAAGCCAATGCTCTTCGAGTTGCTAAGCCCACTTACTGATTTTGCGATTCTCATTGCAGGGTACTTTGCCGAAATATGGGAATTTTTGATTTTCATTGGTCGCGTTTCAGCAAGCGTCATTGTGCTTATCGGAGCAATACTATGGTTTACAGAGGCCAATATGAAGAGAGGTAAGGGATTAGTGTTTAGTGGCATACTCTTGGCAATCGTAATTCAGTACTTTGTTATGTATCCTCCAGCGTTCAGCCTCGGTTAATGAATTGCATTTAGTCCACGTCAGAGCAAATGCTCACATATCAAATGGAGACCGTCTATCAAACGATCAACTGCTTCAAGGGAATTATAGACATGTAGGGACGCCTGTACAATTCCTTCTGGTGATATGGGCCTGATTAGGGGATGAGCACAAACAAGTCCGCTTCTTACAGCTATGTTGGACTCATCCAGAAAGAGAGCGACATCATGACAGCTCATGCTGCCGTTGTGTCCTAGATTGAATCCAAAGATGGTGGTTCTGTCGGTTGGCGTACCATATACGGTCAAGCATTTCATGTCATTCAACCGATCAACCATATGACGAGAGAGCATCCTCATGTGGCTATGAATGTCATTTTGATGGAGATTGGATAGATAATCGATTGCTGCTCCTAGGCCAGCAATAGCAGGAATATTGATTGTTCCCGATTCAAATTTGTCAGGTTGAAATGAGGACTCGAATGAGGTTTTCTCTACGTTTGCCACTGAAGACCCCCCTACGATTCCAGGAATGTGTTTGGTGCCTAGTGCCTTTGTGATCCATTGAACTGAAAGACCTGGAGGACCCATTAGCCCAATATTGCCCGAGAATAGCAGAATGTCGGCCTTGAGTGAAGTAGGTGGTGTATCAAGGAAAGCAACAGAACGCGAAATATCAGTCATGAGCAAGGATTCATTCTCGTGGACGATTTTTGCGACTTCTTCAATTGGGTTGGACACACCGATGCCCACAGTCACATGACCAACTGCGACAAGTCCTGTCTTCTCGTCAATTGTATCTTTAACCGCTTCTACGTCTAGAATGCCGTTTTTGTCTACAGGGATTGTTTCGACCTGAAGATTAAGAACTTGGGCTGCTCTCAGAAGTGCAACTAATACTGAATGTTCCTCGCTCTGAGAGATGATGATTTTGTTTCGTTGTTCTTTTTTCCAGTCAATGCCGTACACAAAAGAAGCGACTGCTGATGGAATTGACTTCTGAAAGGAAACCTGCTCCTTGTCAGTATTTAGGAATGTAGCTAGCTTTGCACGAACATCTTCAACTACGGCGCTTCCATTGACTGCTAGTTTGTAGGCTCCACGTCGTGAAGACACCACCGTTGATGTTAGAAACGTGGTCATCGCATCTATGGCAGTCTTTGGAACCAAAGTGGTGCTTGCAGAATCGAAATAGGCAAGGTCCGGATAGTTGTCATAGATGCTAAATTCCTTCTTTACGTCATCCGGATTGATTGGCATGGTTCGGCATTGTTTGCTACACGTTTTTAACATCGCGCTATGGTGGGTGTTTCTGATTGGTATTGAATCTCCAAGCTATCGAGGGTTTTTTCCTAATTACCGATGACGATCATATCTTTGAGGTGAAAGATGTTGTTCACCCCAAGAATCGAGTTGTTGCATACCTGAGGTATTTGCCTACCCAGGATGGAGACCATGTTTCTTCTGGGGGAGTTCGGTATAGAAAAATTACTTCATTGAAAGAACGTGAAAACTATCTGCAAAAAGAGCATAGTGAATACCTTTGGTTTGATGAAACCCGTGGACGGCTTTTACAGGGTGTGCCCTTGAATAGGATTGCATTTGCCCTCGATCCAGTTGACTGTCTGCGTCAATTTAGAGACATGGGACGACATTCAAGCCCATTGCAGCAGGCATCTTTAGACTTGGCCCAAACATTGATTGACAGAACGGGAATTGAATGGGAATCTATTGGACTTACAGGGTCTCAACTGGTTGGGCTTGCCTCAAGTGAATCTGACATTGACCTCGTGATTTACGGTGAAAAGCCAGCTAGGAAGGTACACTCCATTCTGAAGGAGCAGTTTCACGGGATTGAAGATTTGGGTTGGTATGCAGGTGCGCTATTGGATAAGCATACAACATTCAGATGGGGCGAAACACCTCGATGGCGTGATGTCTTACGGAAAGTTGAATCAGGCAAGGTTTTACAAGGACTCTTCGGTGGGTACGAGTTCTTCATTCGGATGGTTAAGTCACTGGATGAAATTGGATACGAATACGAGGATTTTAGGATTCATAATGAAGGAACGCTAACAATCAAGTGTCATGTGATTGATGATCATGAGTCAATCTTCACTCCGTGTGTGTATGGAGTTCAATGCGATAAACTTGGCAATCTAAGAAGACTTGTGAGCTACCGAGGACGTTTCACAGAACAGGTTTCAAAGGGAATGGACGTGGAAGCCAAAGGACGACTTGAATCCGTTACAGATACACGGTCTGGAGAAAAGTTCGGTCAGTTAGTGCTTGGAGAGAATTGGGATGACTACCTAATACCCCTTTGATTATCAAATTCACTGTATTAACACTAATTCACACTATTCTGTTGTGAATGGCGCCATAATTGTGAATCATTAAGAGAAATCGGGGATTATAGGCCTCCATTGTATGCAAAAGGAGTCCATAATGCTGCTCATCCTTGTGAATGGACACACCCCTCCGTTTCCACTGGAACTGAGTAGGAAGAGTTCTTTATCCCTTGTAGGCTATTCACAAGCCGTATATTTTAGTGAATGCTTGAAGATATGGAGTAATGGCTTATTTTTTCATTTAAAGGTCTATCCGGCCTTATTATGCACAATATGGAGTGTACAGCATGTTACTACAAGAAAATCGTGATGGGGAGGTCTTGAACGTATACAGACGCAATATCTTGCGCTTACCTAGGTATAGGCAATTCACATACTCACATTTATCTGCAAAATGTGTGTAGTTCATTGTGAATAGAGGTAGTTTGGACCCCCTATTCGGAATGTTGATGGGATCATGGCGGAAGGCGAAAGGACCAATTACGTTTACGAGTTCACCTACAGCTCTGGACCCGGTCTACGCGAGATCTTTCAATGCAAGTACGTCAGACCAGATGAAGCTCTCAATCGCTTTCAAAAGATTCTTTCACTTACCCAATCACCTTTTGACTTCAAGATTCTGGTTTCTGATGAGTCGACTGGAGAAGAGTCTAGCTTCCAAGTAAAAGGGAACCCCGAAGAGATGGTTGGAAAGTTTAAGGTGTTCTTGGAAACTAGTACAGGCTACACATTTGCCCCAACAATTGAAGAGTTGGCAGATGCGGATTTCGAAGACATTAGCTATGAATCTATGAGCAACTATGATAAAGTGCAGATGATAATCTATGCCTCGTTCAAACATGGTAAGTTTTCATCATTAGATGTAGCAGAAATCTATGAGTCTACGTTTGAGGAAGACCTGCCGAAAAGCACTGCATCAACGTACCTCGCACGGATGTGGAACAACGGCGAAGCCCATCTAGAGAGACATGGCAACAGATCGGGCTATACATACCGTCTCAAGACAGAGCTACCAGAAGTTCAAAGTGATATTGAAAGAGCGGAAGAAGTACTGGCAGCGATTCAGATACGAATTGGCAAGTAAGTTGTTTTTCAGAGCAACTATGCTGCATGGATTGTTCTGTTCTTGAGGGTGTAGTTTGTAAGTGGCCCCGAGTTGGGGGCTCTAGCTCACAGTGCTGTAATGCGATCCTCAAGCTTGATTCCAAGGCTTTCAAGTTCGCTTAGAATCGGCTCGTATAGCTCAGACATGATTGGTCTGTGGACTCCGGTTAGGGTGCTTCGCCCTTCAAGTATCATTCTGCTTGCTACCGCTACAGGTAGTGCAACAGTTCGTGACATTGAGCTGTCCCCATTTGGAATACCATAATCAATCAGTGTTGATGTTATCTTCTCCTTCTTGTCGCTGTACTCTGCTATGAACTCGTGATGCATGACTATCATATCACGCTCTCCAGGAGCATACTGCATCTTCTCTTCAAAGAGATGACATAGTGCATCAAGATATGTTGTGATGTTCGAAGGAACCTTTGTATCATTGAAGAGGCCAAGCCAGTCCAGACGGGTAATGATTGGGTCACTCTTCTTGAGACCGGCTGCTTCAGCAACTGCACCCTGTATATCGCCATTTTTGGAATCTATCAGCTTTCGCATCATGTCTGCGTATGTCATGTTTTCAAAGACATGTTCATCAAGTTCTAGTAAGCCCAAATCTGCGATTTTCTTGAGCGTGGTGCACCAACCGGGGTTTCTGAAAGTTCCACGTAGCATTGTTTTTGTTTCTGATACATTGTAGATGTCAATGTAGGATGTACTATCCCTGTTGGGATATCCTTCAAACTTCCCCATACCTGGAACCTCCATCATCTCATAATTATCAAAGAGTTCAGGACCCGGAATCACTACATCCTTGCCATCACGCAGGAAGTGAGCATCGTTCCTACCTGCAAGAAGAACGCCTCTTGGACTCCAAGAGAGTTTGTAACCAAATGGATTGTTGTTGGCATCAGGAGCAGGAAGTCCTCCAGTGAAAGATGTGAAACTTATGACTTTGCCGTCTTTGTTGTGAATGTCATCGATTATCTTCATGGCACTCATGTGGTCGATTCCAGGATCAACTCCACACTCATTCAGTACCAAGACTCCTGCTTTCTTTGCCTCATCATCCAGGGCTTGCATTTCGTCGGAAATGTATGAAGTTGTGCAGAATGGCTTGCGATATTTGATTGCTAGTTTCGCAGCTTTCACGTGGTAGGTGTAAGGTAGCAATGAACAAGTCAAATCAGCTTCGGCAATTAGCTTGTCAAGTAGTTCATCATCGGTCTTGATATTTAGAGTGACAGCTTCTGCGCTCTCACATCCTTCAATCAATCGCTCGGCCTTGCTCTTTGTTCGACTGGCCACAATGACATGATATCCATGTTTGCACAAGTATTGAATGTACGGGCGGGCTACGAGACCCGCACCAAGACAGAGTACTTTCTGCATTATTATTTCTCCTTGGTTAGTAAGTGTTTTTTGAGATATTCGTAATTCTTGGTCAGTTCTCCGTTATACACAATTGTTGCATCCTTGAGCTCTCTGGGAAGCGTGAGCTGACCAAAAGGAACTGTGAAATCAGCGTTTGCTAGAGCAGGTATGAAATCTAGCAGAGTTTCGCTGAATGAAGTGGATGATTCGCGTGGAAGCTCTGTGGGGAGATTGTCTACTGCCATGACAACTGGCCCATTGCCTTCTACGCCCAAAACCGCACGATCTTCGTCCACGAGGTAGATGAATGCGGGCTCGCCAGCATCAGTACACTGAAGAGTGAATTCCATTGCGCCGTTAACATCACACGATATATCTCCGACAATTCGTAGGCGGCGAGTAGGATCATTCCAGTGCTTTTGGATGAAGTCCTTTGTAACTAGACGTGGGGACTTCTTCGTCCAGTAGATGCAGTTCATTAGCATCGCTAGATGAGAAA
>WTCK01000057.1 GCA_013138615.1 Candidatus Thorarchaeota archaeon
CGGACAGGTCTACAGCAGAGAGATCTCCATTGCCACTCAAGACTGTTGCAAGGACCACCTCAGGGTCTCCAGGGACTATGAAGTCAAATGGGGGTGAGAGAACGTCTGAACTTACAGCCATACGGCCGCCCTCAAGACCACAGCCGAAGCGTGCCCACGGACCCACGAGAAGTTTGGGAATGTCATCAAGCCGCATGTCAGAGAAGAAGCGCTTGGCTTCCTTGACTGATACCGGTGTGCCTCCAATGTACTTGCCAGGCACAATCATGCCCGCAATTAGTAGAAGCATGTCAGCGGTAGACCATAGATGTTGAGGGTCCTCCATTCGTCGAACCTGATCAATCGTCTGATAGAGTACTTCTGTGCGAGGGGACTTTGTCCAGATAGCACCCGCGATATATCTCGGGTAGGGACTGACATACGGTGGCACGCCTAGACATGTGGGCTCGTCCACGTAACCATCAACTATGACGACCTTATCCAGGTCAATCCCACTCCTTGAAGTTGTCATATCCTGCAGGCGGAATTTCGAAAAGTCCCTTTGGGGACTCGTAGCATACCCCGCTCCCCGTCTTTGCTGTGCCAATCGCACGGAGAGCCACATGCTGCTTCTGTGCTACATCCATGGCGTCATCCCATCTGTCGGCAGGGACTGACAACACAATGATGAACTCCTCGCCGCCTTGCATTACCAGCTTCTTCGTGTCCAACAGGTTGTTTATAGCGAAGCGTTCTACGCCCTTTGCGACTGGAAGGTTGTCAATCACGAAACGGAAACTACTCGAATTCGCCATTGTATGCAGTGTAATCCCAAGACCGTCACTGCTATCCATTGAAGCTGTTATTGCACCATTCCTAGCCAATGATGACACGAATCCGAAGTGAATCTTTGGCTTGTACGCTGCACTAAGTGCATTATCACGAAGATCGCCTTCAGCATTGAGATTGTTTATCAGAATCTCGAAGGCAACGGAAGTGAGACCGAAGAGGTCAGTCACTGCAATGATATCACCCTCATTGGTTCCACTCCTTGTCACAATAGTTTCTGGGGCCGCAATTCCAATGGCAACCCCAGTGAGAACCACTTCAGATGATGAACCAAGGTCGCCGCCAATGAATGGAATGCCTGATTTGAAACAGTACTGAGAATAGCCTCTGATAAGCTCCTGACTTGCATTCACATCATAGTCATTTGGAACGCATAATGACAGCATTGTAGCTACTGGAGTTGCACCCTTGGCAACTATGTCACTCAATGCCATAATCGCAGTCTTTCGACCTACTTGTGCCTCAGTCATTCCCGGCAACCAGTCGGTCTTAGCGGTGAACGTATCTACATTCACTACTATACTCTTATCGCCGGTGAGAGGGATGTCAGATGCATCTTCGTCAAACCCCAGTTTTGCCCCGTCAATCTCTCCAACCAGGTGCTGAATGCTCTTGAGAAAGTCACGCTCGCCGATGTCGCCAGTCCTCATTGGTAGGCCTCCAAAGGTTGTCAACCCGTGTTGATGATAAAGCTCTCTACTATAGAGCAGACACGATTCTTAACGTATGGCATCAAGCCGACGCGGAGATGCTTATTCAGTCTGCTCTCCTTGTTGAAGCCGCCATCCTGTCTGGATCCACAATGACCTCAACTATCGAGGGTGTGCCTGAATCAAAGGCTTCTCGCAGTGCTGCATCTAAATCCTCAGCCTTCTCAATCCTGATGCCATGACCACCGCAGGTCACTGCAAACTCAGCAAAGTTCGGGTTCGGAAAACTAACCCCGTACTCAGGGAATCCTTCTCGGAGCTGTTCTTTCTTGATATTCTTCAGCTTGCCGTCATTGAAGACAATCACAGTGATATCCAGATTCTCTCGAATAGCAGTTGTGAAGTCAGCCATGAGCATTGCAAAACCGCCATCTCCGGAAACACAGATTACTTGTTTTTCGGGGAAGTCAAGCTTGGCAGACAATGCTGCAGGCAGACCGAAACCCATGCTGGCCATATTTGCGCTCAGATAGGGTCTCTGCCCCTCACAGATGAACTTCTTGTAGAACCAGTAAGTATGATCCCCTACATCTACAGTGATAATAGCATCATCACTCACGTTTCTCTTCAGAGCCTGTATGACATAACCTGGATTTATCGGAGAAGAGAGATCTTTGGATTCATCCTCAAGCTCCTTGAAGTGTTGTTCACGTATCTTCAGAGCGTTGGCAAGAAACTCTACATCTTCTTGCTTCTCCTTTACTAATGGGACTAGTTCCTTGAGAATCTCTTTGGCGTCGCCCACTAATCCAACATCGACATCGAATGTCTTCCCCACACGTGTTGGGTCATTGTCAATTTGAAGTATCTTGATTCCCGCTGGAACCAGATTTGCCTGTCTAAATCCTGAACCGATAATGATGATGAGGTCAGAATCGCGGATTGCCTGAGCAGAATGCTTTGTGCCTATTGAACCTAGTACACCAAGTGCATACTTGTGGGTTTCATTGACTACTCCTTTTGCTCTTGATGTCGTAACTATTGGAGCTTTTAGCTTCTCAGCAAGTTCCACCAATAATTCTCCAGCATGTCTTGCCCCCCAACCTCCAAACACAACAGGTCGTTTGCAACTATCAATTAGTTGAGTGGCGGCTTCCAGTTCCGCTCGTGGTGAAACGGTCGCACTCTTGAAGAGTCTCCGATCTGGAGTAATGATTGGCTCGTCGAGGGGATCTACCAAAACATCAGTAGGACAGCTTAAGACTACAACTCCAGGTTTCTTCAACGCGTACTTTGCAGCCATCATGGTAAGTTTTAGTGCTTGATTCGCTCGCGCTATGGTTTCTGCATATTCGGAAAAGGGACGAAAGAGTTCAATCTGGTCTATTTCTTGAAATGCTTCACTCCCTAGATATACTTCAGGAACTTGGCCAACTAAGGCGAGTACAGGAGTTCTGTCGGTAGCTGAGTCCATCAGTCCAGTGATGAGATTGGTTGCTCCCGGCCCTGCTATAGACATACAGACTCCCAATTCATCCGTAATCTTGCCGTGAGCTGCAGCCATGAACGCCGCTGTTTCCTCGTGTCGAGTCAGAATAAACGATATGTTGTCGTTTGTCCGGATTGCATTGACAAGAGGAAGATTAGAGGTTCCGGGAATACCATAGACCTTGCTGACACCAAGGGCAACAAGTTGTTCAATGATCTTCTCTGCAACGGTGGTTTCCCCGTTGCTTTCATTTTTCACGCCTTCTGCAGGGACAAAAGCAGATTTCGGCGCACCACACACAGGACAAGTGTATGAGTGAGGAAGACCTGGGAAGGGTTTGCCCTCAACATTCTCATCATAAACCCAGTTGCACACAGTGCATCGATATTTTGCCATGCAGAGACCTCAAACTAGACCCCTAGTTGTGAAGGGGGTTTTCTCTTTTCCTTGCCGCATCTAATAAACATGGCACATAAAGAGACACTTATAACATAATTAACCA
>WTCK01000010.1 GCA_013138615.1 Candidatus Thorarchaeota archaeon
CCACAGAAAGGTGTTGCATCTTGTTGTTTGCCAGCAGCGCAGCCAGCCTTTCCAGCAATCATCTCTAAAATCTGACCAATGGTCATTCGACTTGGGATAGCGTGAGGATTAACAAGCAAGTCGGGGACTACACCATCCTCAGTGAATGGGAGGTCCTGTTGTGGAACAATATATCCAATTACTCCTTTCTGACCGTGACGTGAGGCATATTTATCGCCAAGTTCAGGTACTCTAAGGTCGCGTACTTTTACTTTGACTAGACGATTACCATCAATGGTTTCAGTCAGGATAACACTGTCTACAACGCCAGCTTCACCATGACGTACAGCTACTGAGGTTTCACGACGGTTTGGTGAAGCAATCTCGAATTCAGAATATTCTTCTAAGAATCTTGGTGGAGAGGTTCTACCAATGAGTACGTCACCACCCAATACTTCTACTTCAGTTTCGATTATACCATCTTCACCGAGATTTCTGTATGATTCTGAGGCTCTGTAACCTCTAACACTGCGATCTGGAATCTCAAAGCGATCTTCCTGACCACCAGGATACTTTCGCTCTTCGCTCTCGTAAACACGAGCGAATGTGCTTCTACCAAGTCCACGCTCAATTGAAGCTTTGTTCATGATAAGCGCGTCTTCTATATTATAACCCTCAAAGGATATGATTGCAACAACAAAGTTCTGTCCGGCTGGACGTTCCTCGTAACCAATAGAGTCCATTGCACGAGTCTTTACCATTGGGACTTGTGGATAATGGAAGAAGTGAGAACGTGTATCTGCACGGAATCTGAAATTAGATGCTGGAACCCCTACAGATTGCTTAGCCATGCCAGCCATGTACACATTACGTGGTGACTGATTCCTCTCTGGGAATGGTATCAATGCAGCAGAAATACCAAGGATAGTCGATGGGACAATCTCAAGGTGAGTTGTATTATCTACCATCTCTGAAGGGTACATTGCTATGAGTGCATTCTCTTCTTCTTCAGCATCAATGAACTCTACAATTCCGTTCCTGAGTAAGTCTTGGAAACCCCATTCACCATCAATAACCATCCGAAGATGCTCATCAGTAAGGCGGCTCTTGTCTTTCTCAGTGACTATTACTGGTCTTCTGACCCGACCCGCATCACAGTTTACTTGCACCTCATGGGTATCTTCGTAATATGCAACATTTGTCTGATTGTCAATTTCACCAGCTCGTCGCTTCTGTCGCAGAGTCTTTACTAACACTTTGGGTGCATTATGAATTCCAACCAGTCTTCCATTGAGAAAAACATCTGCGCCCTTTCGACCACGTTTACCAAGTAATTTCTCGATTGGTTCAATTTCAGATTTAATCATTACACGTTCAATAGCCTCTTCATCGGTACCTACAGAGATGTATGCACTCATAGCGAGGTTCTTGACTAGCCCACAATTTGGTCCTTCAGGGGTTTCATTTGGACAGATTTTACCCCAGTGTGTGGAGTGCAGGTCTCGTGCTTCGAAGTATGGTTGTGAACGTGATAGCGGGGAAACTACTCTTCTGAGGTGTGAAAGTGATGAAATGTAATTTGTACGATCAAGTAACTGTGAAACTCCAGCTTTACCTCCAACCCAATTACCAGTGGCTAAGGCATGTTTCAATCGTTGTGTGATTACATCTGCTCGAACTGCGGTTCGAATGTTAGGTTTCCGACCTCGTACTGCAGTACGTTCAAGCTGATATTTGATATCACGTGTTAAAGAATAAAGTGCGACTCTGAACAGGGACATAAGCAGGTCACCTGATAGTTTCAGTCGTTTGTTTGCATAGTGATCCTTGTCATCAGGAGTTCGTTTGTTAAGAACGAGTTCAAGTAAACGTTCAACCATCTGACCTAGGTAGTACGCCTTGTGAAGACGGGTATCATCTTCAGTTCCAATATGAGGTAGCAAATAACGGTCAAGTACTTTCATTGCTCTTGCCAGTCTGTACTCCTTAGTCTGACCAACTGCAACACGCTTTCCTATGAAATCAAGAGCATTTTCTCTTGTTGAACCACTTTCTTCATCATCCTTGAAAACATTGATTGGTGCTGACTGTTCAATGGTGACAATCAGTTCATTCCTGAGTTCGTCATCATCTGAAATAACATCAACTATCTCTCGATCTGACTCGAGTCCCAATGCTTTCATGAGAATTGCTAGAGGGATTTTTCCAGGGACTGATGGAAATGAAACTCTCAATTCACCAGTTCTTTTTCGCTCGATAGTAACAGGGGCTCTGAAGCCTCGTGAAGTGGAAAATACTTTGGCTATATGGGTGAAGCTTGAGCTCTTACTAGCCTCTTCAATAAGAATTCGGTTTGGCGCCAAATCTTCTTGTGTGACTAAAACTCGCTCTGAGCCGTTGATAATGAAGTAACCACCAGGATCTTTCGGATCTTCGCCAAGGGCAATCAATTCCTCAGCTGATTTGCCAAAGAGATGGCATTGTTCGCTTCGAAGCATAATTGGCATGTTGCCAACATAGACTTTCAGGGTCTCAAGTCTTGTTGATACTGACCCCTCTTTTCGAACAGGAGTCATGTGAAGAAAGAGCTTGCTGGCGTAGGTAAGATTTCTAATCCTAGCCTCGTTGGGGTTTAGACCATGCTCGCTCCCATCTGCTTCTCGGATTGTGGGTTTTCCAATTTCTATGTCGCCTAGCTCGACAACATATCCCTCAATCTTAGGAGTCAGCTTTCCGACACTGTCTACTACTTGCTGGAGCTCCTCTCGTATAAACCGATTAAAAGAGTCAAGATGCTGGCCTACTAGTCCGTAATGGTCGAAGAATGCCTCTATAACAGGCCAATACTTGTCTCTGTCTGTGCTACCCGACGCCATGAAAGATCACACCGTGAATGTGGAGGACGGGGGAACTACTGCTTGCATGTACGCTTCCCAACGCTTAGAACTCAGAAATCCGAGCTCACACATTTGCTGCAATAGCCACCCCGTTGTTTTTTTTACTCTGACAAATCTACTAATGACCCACACCCATACCAAGATCAGTGG
>WTCK01000100.1 GCA_013138615.1 Candidatus Thorarchaeota archaeon
GATTGATTGCCCATTTACGGGAGAGAAGATCTGCCTTGTTCCGTCGATTCAACCAGACTTCAGTATAATCCACGCACAGCGTGTAGATATGTCTGGGAATGCACAAATCGATGGGATCGTGGGCGAGGACCTTGAAGGCAGCCGCTGTGGAAAGAAGCTCATCATCTTAGCAGAGGAACTCGTTGATGAAGAGGAAATTCGCTTCGCGCCTGAACAGACCAAGATTCCCGCTATGTACGTTGATCATGTTGTACTTGTTCCATTCGCAGCTCACCCGATGATGTGTCACGGTTACTATGATTATGACTTGGAGTTCTTGCAGATGTTTCATAAGATCACCCGGAAAGAAGAAACTTGGCAGGAGTATCTGGATACCTACATCCTTGGGGTTGAGAACCATGAAGCCTATCTGGACAAGATTGGATGGAGTCGCTTGAACAAGCTGAAGGCTATCAAGCCACGGGGGTACTGAGGAGGTCACACAATGGTCGAGTATAGTAAGATCGAGTTCTTAGCAGCCTGTGCCTCTAGTCATGTTAGAGACGGTGAGAATGTTTTTGGCGGTACTGGTTTGCCTCTATTGGCCGCGCTGTTGGCCAAAGAAACACACGCGCGCAACATTAACTTGATTTCCGAGGCAGGGTTCATCGATGCAAGGCCCAGAGAGGTTCCACTGTCAGTGGCGGACACGAGGTATTACCTCGGCTGCTCTGCGTCGATTGGCCTTATTGAAACCCTAGGGTTCATCCTTCAAGCCGGTCATGTGGATGTTGGTTTTCTAGGCGCTGCTCAAATTGACGAGTATGGTAACCTCAACACCACATACATCGGGCCCTATGAATCGCCGAAGGTTAGGCTTCCCGGAAGTGGTGGCGGGAATGACATTGCCTCCTCAGCGAAGCGCCTGATAATCATAATGACGCACGACAAGCGAAAGTTTGTGAAACAATTGGACCATTTAACCAGTCCCGGCCATCTTGAAGGCCCAGGCTCTCGTGAGAAATGGTCGATGGTGGGAGGCGGCCCTGAAGTGGTCATAACTGACATGTGTCAGATGGACTTCGACCCAAAGACTCTGAAGATCAGGCTGATGTCGGTGCATCCGGGGTACACCGTTCAAGATGTGCTCGATAACGTAATGTTTGACTTGATAGTACCGGATGATGTTCCAACGACTATCGAACCCACTCAGGAGCAGATTGACGTTATGCATCGCTTAGATCCACACGGCGTATACTTGGGCAAGGGCGGAAGCTAATTCGGAGACTGCACTCATCGTGACAGCGCTTGAACTGAGTCAATTTGAAGCGATACTCTTCGATCTTGACTCGACACTGACACACACAGGCGAATACGCTTTCAAAGCCTGCGAGTGGCTTCTGTCCAAGACTGCAGAGGACACGTCAGATATTCGTGAACCTTACTTCAGATTGCTCTTCTCGAACTACCGGGTTGAGATTGAAAGAATTGTTAACGGAGCACCATATATTACTCCAACAAAATGCGTGAGGAATGCTCTGAGGAAAAGTCTAGAGGACGTTGGGCTTGAGGTCGTTAACTCCCTGCTGGACGAAGTCACAGACATGTTCAGGAAACTGCATGTGGAACTCTCGAAGCCCATGCCTGGCACAGAAGCTCTGCTTCAGTGTCTTTCTGCGAACGGAACTAAGATGGGTGTGATAACCAATAGCTTTGTGGGAGATGTCAAAACGATTCTAGGGGCTTTCGATTTGACGAAGTTCTTCACAGTCATGGTTGACCCTGGGGACATGAAGGCCTTCAAGCCAATGCCCGAGATATTCGAGTATACCATGCGTGAACTAGAGGCTTCCAAGAACGAAGTGCTGTTTGTTGGTGATGAGTATTATGCAGATATTGTCGGTGCCGCTCGCACGGGAATTTCATCTGTCTGGATTAACATCAGGGGGTCCTCATACGAGAAGAGCTTGGCTAAGTATGGCGATGATACCGCGCCGCTTCTTGTGCTTGATACCCTGACAGAGTTTGGGAACTACATTTGATCCTCCTGTTGAGTGGTAGAGCGCCTCATTTAGCTCAATTCGAGTCGCGCCAGACGAACAATACATATTAGCAACCCACGAGAATTGAGTTCTGTAAGCATGAAAGGAGCTGCAAGCAACTTGAGCGGTGAAAATGACGAAAAGGGCCCACTCCGAGCGCGCTCGGACCTCATTGACATACTAAGTAGGGATCCCAAGAACACCGATGCCCTAGTCACAATCATTGAAAACGAGCTGAAGGACATCAAGGATGGTGATGTTGTTGACAAGATTTCAGCTGCAGTGGCTAGCGCCGCTGACCGGGCTGAAATAGGCTCGAAAGCTCGTGACAACCTCCTGTTCTGGCTAACGGAAACAAGCCCAGATGCTAGACAGATGATAATGGTGCAGACGATTGAGCACCTTTTGCAGGACCCTAAATGTCGCAAGGCAACTCTCTCTGCCCTTGCCAAGGTGTCATCCAAAGATAATGTCAAACTAGTGCTTGATTGGCACGAACGTGGGATTCTGACACTCAATCAGGCAGTCTTTGTTCTGCTCTATCCTGATTCATCCAAATTGGGTTAGATGCCCTATTGGCCTTACTCCTACAATGTGATGTCGGGTAGGAACTTCCGGACATGTTTCTCCCAAGCTGGCTTCAGTTCGAGCGTCTTCTTGGCGCAAGCAATTGCCTCATCTTTTTGCCCTAGTCGATGATGTAACTGTGCCTTGTAGAACCATGCTTTTTCAAAGCTTGGATTGATGTTCACGGCTTCTTCATACGCCCTTAGAGCACCTTCCGAGTCGCCAGCTTTTTCTCGAATCCTAGCTTCTCCGAACCAATCGTACTCTGTATAGTCTTCGGGTTCGATGGACATTACTTGGGACACCTACTTGGTGATTCCCATAGCATTCAGCCTAATAAATCAAGAGCCAAGCATCCGGAGTTAGGAGAAAACCCAAATAGGGTGTTATCATGCAGTCCTTGAGTGGTGTGGATATTGCGATAGCGAAGGAGTACATGATGTCAATAGCAATAGCATCTGCGACTCTCACACTGCCAATAGGCCTTGTTGAATGGCATCATCTCCTTATTGACACAATCGGCGATACAAGCTACTATTTTATTTGGGGTGGCTATAGTGTTCGATACAATCGGTTTGGCTTCTATGACTCCAGTGGTTTTGGTCCAATCAACTATGAAGCGTCCATTGCCCTTGCCATCATTTGGGTAACCGTAGCAGTTGTTTTGATTGCTGGCAATCTTGCTCTCTCCAGACAGATGCTGTCCGTTCGGACGAATTTCATCATTGCTTTCCTATGTTTGCTTGCCCAAATCGTTGTTCCGCTTGCTGTCTTCACAATGGCTCTCTCTCCAAACTTCGCGATGACCTTTGCTGCACCGCTACCAGTTCCCAGTATTCTGCAAATAGTATGCTACTTGTTTAGCGCTTTTTCCCGAAAGGGCAAAGCTCCAGTGCTCGACCAATCCCAGACGCTGGCATAACAATCGAAAGGCTTTAAATCGTCACTAAGG
>WTCK01000281.1 GCA_013138615.1 Candidatus Thorarchaeota archaeon
AACTTGTTTGTCAGGAAGCGGTTTACTAGAGCAGTCTTGCCGCTGCCCCCAGCGCCAATCAAGACCACCTTGCGCATAAACATCACTTCGCCTGACAATTGCATACCTCAACCCTACATCGTTCGCTATCAAATGCGTAGAAGTATCTTATGAGAGTTGTAGAAACAACATCCTCCAAACATCTGATGCATAATTGAACTCGCTTAAACTCTATTTAGCCTTTGTCGGACTGAACCGTTGCCCGAAACTTGTACAATCCTGGACATCAATGTCCTTGACTGATGTTCGGTTCCTGATTCATTGAGGTCTGCTCTGCAGATCCTGCTGGATCTGTCACTAGTCTCACGTCCTCTCCACAGGCGTTTTCTGTCTCCGTCCAACTGGCGGCGACAAGATTACATGCAGCGTTCAGATCGCGGTCCATCTCCAACCCGCACTCATCACAGACGTAGACTCTGTCTGATAGGGTCATCTCTCTCTTGATATTACCACAAGCTGAACATCTCTTAGATGACGGGTAGAATCGTGGGGCAACAACAAGTTCAGAACCGTACCACTCACACTTGTACTCCAATTGTCTTCTGAACTCGTAGAACCCCACATCGGCAATCACTCGGGACAGTTTCCTGTTCTTCAGCAGCCCTGAAACACACAGGTACTCAATCACTATCTGACTGTGGTTCTTGGCCAGATACGTTGTGATCTTGTGCAGTGAGTCTTGTCGGATGTTGAAGACTCTCAGATGGAGTCTAGCAAGTCCAAGTCTTGCCCTCTCCCTGTTCTTGCTCCTTCTCTTCGTTCGTGATAGGCTCTTGGATAGTCGCCTCAGCTTTCTCAGTTTCTTCTCCAGAACACGCGGATTGGAATACCTAATTCCATCAGAGAGTGTGGCCAGAGCCTTAACACCAAGGTCTACTCCTACAGGTTCACCACTTGGAGGTTCAGGAGTACCTATCTCCATCTCAACAGTCACTGATACATACCATCTGTCAGCTCTTCTAGTCACGGTGGCCGACAGGACCCTTCCTTTGAAGTAACTCTCTCTCTTCTCCTTGAGCCTGATTCTTCCTAGTCGTGGTAACTGAATCATTCGACCAACAAATCGGATGGTGCCAGTGACCCTGAAACTGTCATGTACACCCCGCTTCTTGAACCTTGGAAATCCCACTCTCTTCCCAGACTTCAATCCCCGATAGAAGTTCCTGAAGGCTCGGTCAAGATCTCTCAGAGCCTCCTGTGGGGCACACTTGGAGGCCTCGTACATCCATGGGAAAACCGTTCTCTTCAGTCGGTTCAATTCCCTGTGTTGTGCAATAGCACTGGTGAAGCGCTTCTTGTCCTGGTTCTGACGGTAAAGCGCAATTCTCTGCTGCAGACCCCAGTTGTAAGCAAAACGCGCACACCCGGCATGTTGCGAGAGCCTGGTCCTCTGCTGGTTGTTTGGGTCCAGTTCATATTTGAAGGCTCTAGCAATCAGCATTGAACGTCCACACCACTCAATCCCGAGCATATGTTATAATCACCTACAAAATGTGCAAGTTCTTGGCAGCTGTTGCATACCCTCCTGAAGAAAGATGAAAGCGCAAGCAGGGATTGGCGCGTTAGGAGTCAAAACATCACACGACCGAGAAGGAGTTATATCATTTTCACAAAGGATGATTGAATGGGGGCACGCACTATGCGCCTAATCACAGTGAAGATGAGCGACATCTATGTCAAGGGCCTCGACAAGCTTGTAGAAAATGGAATGTACCCATCGCGTAGCGAAGCGATAAGAGTGGCAGTCCGAGACCTGCTGAGGAGAGAACTCTGGAACGATGGGATGCCGCTCGTAGACACTGTAGATATCAACGCGGAGTAGTTGGAAAGCGCTACGTGCCAAGGCAAGCTCATCACTTTGCAATCTTCATCCCCACAACACACATTAGGCAATCGGGGGATTCAGAGGCAAAGTTGAGCCATAATTGGGAGGTCCAGACTAATTGAATTTCAAGATTCTCTTTAAGAGCTTCAAGTTTGCATTTAGGTCCAAAAAGCGTGTGTTGTCGTTCATTGTGGTGTATGCATTCCTATTCGTCACTGTTGCTAGAGGGCTGGCAACCCCTTCATGGTATCTATACCTGGCCATGGCCCTTGTTGTCGGTACATTCTATGCTATTCTGATCTCCCAGTTCAGGCGTCGGGACATATCCATCTTCAAATGCATAGGTTGGGACAACAGCAATGTTATGCTGCTTCTGGTTGGGGAGGTTGTCCTAGTGTCGCTATCAGCATTTCTGATCCTGTTTCAGCTGAGTGTCGAGATAATTGGGCTTACGGCATACCTGGGCGGATTGGGTTCCGATCTGCTCTCCAGCCTCTACAGTGCAATAGTGATAGATGCAGGGCTGCTGGTGACAACTCTGCTTTGGATTGTAGTTCTTCAAATTCCAGGCTTGTTGATCGCTCAGTATAGAGCCACAAGAATACCACCGATGAGAGCACTTAGGGAGGAATAGAGATGGCGAATCCAATAATCCAAGTTCAGGGTGTACACAAGGAATACGGGAAAGGTAAGAATACCGTCGCCGCCCTGAAGAGTATCAATATCGAAATTCAACCAGGAGAGTTTGTCGCAGTGGTAGGTCCCTCCGGCTGCGGGAAGTCCACCCTGCTTCATGTGATGTCAGGTTTGGAGGCACCAACCTCTGGCCGAGTTCTGGTGGATAGTGTTGATGTTACGCTAATCAGTGAACGGGATCTCCCGAAAGTGAGAGCGCAGAAGATAGGTTTCGTATTTCAAGCATTCGTGCTTATTGAGGATCTCACAGCATTTGAGAATGTTCAATCCGTTTTGTGGCCAAATGAGGAAATCAGGAAGGAAAGACAGGAAGAGATGGCTCTAGAAGTGCTGCGCGAAGTTGACCTGTTGGAGCGACGCGACCACTTCCCGCGACAGATGAGCGGTGGTGAACAGCAACGCATAGCCATTGCAAGAGCACTCGTCAATAGGCCGCCGATTCTTTTCTGCGATGAGCCAACAGGCAATGTGGATTCAAAAACAGGCGACGCAATATTGAAGATAATCGCTCAGTTAAACAGAGAGAAGAAAATGACTGTGGTTCTCGTAACACATAACGACGACCTTACAAAGTATGCCAAAAGAATCCTCAGGATGAAGGACGGCGCCATAATATCGGATAGATCCTAACTGTTGAGGGAGACACTCGGGCAGTCCTTAGGACGCCGAACAAAGCTTTAGTAGTGGTTTCAGGGAGTTCACGCTAAGTTCTAGGAGATTTATTGATATGGAGTCCTCTGATTGCCTGGCTGCACAGCAAGAGGCCGAAGAGAAAGCAAACAGAGGTAGCAACGAAGAAGCAACAGATCTATTCGCTCGCTCAGCGAAATGCTGGCAACGATGGGAATCTTTCGCTAAGGCCGCACGTTGCTACGAGCGTGCGTATGAACATGCGATGCTTTCACAACATTACTCGAGCGCCGCGACTCTGTTGATGAACGCAGGATCATCGTGGATTAAACAGGGAGAGCATGAAAAGTTCGAGCTAGATTGTCAGATAGCATCAGAGGCCCATATAATGGCCGCTGAGGAGGAAAAAGACCCGAAGCACTTCATTGAGGGAGCATTCTGTGCAATTATCGGCGGCGACCTCGAAATGGCAAAACAGCTGATTCATGCGGCAGCGGAAACAACAAAGGGCCAGGTAAAGGAACTGATCAATCTCGCATTGATGCTGAGTGAGTATCAGTTTGGAGAAGCAGACCGATACATCGAGTCTATTTTAGTGGAGATTCATGACCGGGATAAAATCCGTGAGGTGCGCAGAACCTTTGAATTGGTCTTTGCTGGTTTCGTTAGAACCTCACTAGAATCTGAAGCTGCAGTGACAGTTGTTAGTCTAGTCGAAAGCACAAGCCTAGAGTTTGCCAAAGTGGAGAAACTTGTCAAAAAGGGTGTTGAAGAGGGGCTTATTCCAGCCTACTTTGATGATGAATCGAAAGAGCTAGTCATTGATGCGGAGAGGTATGATATGGACGCTCTCGAGTTGAGGCAAGGCCCCATTCTTAGTAGGGACCTCAAGGATCCGGGAGCGTGGGACATCGACCCAGACGAATGAATGACCTTGAATCGATATTCCTCTGTCATAATGCTCTGAGAAATTCTTTTTAGTACGATTGCTAACTCATGCTTAGTTCACCCACTATGAAACATAGGTGTTGCTGATGACGAAAGGGATGAAATGGCTGCAATGCCCAGTCTGCAAGCAGACAATTTACTGGGAAATCCCTGAGGATGCGTTAAAAGAAGTAAAGCGATTCCCCGCAGCAGTAATCGTCAAGCATGATGATCATTATCTAATTGTGTACTTGGACAGCCATTTTCAGCTGGCAGATACAGAAATAGCTGGTGCATTCGTAGAAGGGAAAGCGCAGAAGAAGGATTAGCTTGATTCGCATCGCGAGTATCTACTTTTGAACACCGAATGGCACAGCAAGGCCATTGTCGTAGGCCCACTCAAGCACTCTAGATGCCTGCGCACTTGCCATGCTCCAAGTTTTAAGATAGGAAACAAGACGCTCAACCCCAATCACCCAGTCAGACAGCAACTCTTCAATTCTGCGTCGGATGTTTGGTTCTTTGACCTCTTTCAGTATTGGAAGTAGACTGCCAACCAGACTTTGCGATAGCACGAGTATTGTTTCCAATCGAGCAACCCACTCTTCCCGAGGTAAGCCTTGTAAGGTCTGAGCTACCGCGAGGTGGTAATCATACTGTGCGGTGAAATACCTTAGACGCCACCCGAGAACCTCTAGTACCAACGAACGGTGTGCAGCGGTCGGGGCAGTCTTCATCATTAGTGAGAGAAAACGCACATGCATCTCATCGGCAGACTGGCTTGCCTCGAAGAACAATGCCATCGCCTGCTGATATTCTTCGTTAGCAAGGCATGCTTCCGCTTGTTTGGATGCTTCCCTAAATTGTTCGAGAACCCTTCGAGTCCTTCCGCTTGCATCAGGATTCGATCTGTCAGCCTTGGTTCCCGTCACTTGTTTCACCAACCCACTCATCCGTCCGTTCGGTGTTTCATCTCATGGATTTCAAGCCAATAATCCCCCTAAAACAAATCTATGATGTCCTCGGCCGTCGTAGCGGCCCTATCAGTTCAGGTTGAGTGACAAGGAGGGCTTGTTTCTTCATCTTGTCCAGAATCACGCGTCTGCCTTCCTGTAGTAGTTGAGGTGATACCGGGCTCCATCGTGCATGAGCTCTGCTTCGTACATTCCGGACCAACCGCCTGCAACATTGAAGCTCTGAAACATATGCCAATCAGATGGAAGGAAATCCACATCATTCCCGATAATCTCATCCAATGTGAAGAGTTTCAAGTTGCCCTCTCGATGATTATCTTTGAAATCATCAATTTCAGCATAACTAACAAAAATCAGGAAATGAGCGGAAAGCTCCTGATTCGAGGTAATCAGGCGTTCTGAAACCATCCCACGGAATTCATGGTTCCAAACTCTTGTTGCGCCGGTTTCTTCCATGACCTCTCGTATTGCGGCACTCTGTATATGCTCCCCGAGATTCACTTTTCCACCGACCAGGCTCCATAGATTTTCGTACGGTGGTTTGCGACGCCTAATGAACAGGTACTGATCAGCACACCGTAGAATTGTAATCGCGATAGGCACTATTTTAGCCATCGTGTATTTCACCAGTTATTGAACTGGGAAAACGGGAGCGTGGCTTTAAATCTAGGGAAGGTGCCGGTGCACATCTTCAGATTCATGCAGAATGATGCTGGGGAGTTCAGAAGTAACATTCATAGCAACCACACAACAACTGCAGCTAGGTCTTTGCTTTGGGAAACATTCTGAGTGACACGAACAGAACGAGAATATTGGCGAAAATAACGCCCTCCAAGAGCGAGATTCTTGCTCAACAGGAACTCATTAAGACACTAACCAATGCTCTCGAAAAGCAGGCAAAAATCCAAGGGCGAGTCTACTCATTCATTGCGGCTCAAGGCTCTACGGGTGAAAAGCAAACACAGTTGAGAGATGCAGCAGATATCGATCTCTTTGTGGGGCTTAAACCAGATGATTACTCGGAAATACTGTCACTCTCAGCGACTGAGCGGCATCGGGCACTTGATGTGATGCTTGACGATATTGTGGAGAAGTGGTTCATTCTATCCGTTCAAGAGCTGGACGTTCACGATATGCTGAAGACCTTCTCGCAACATCCATACCTATCGTTGAAGATGGATAGATTTGATATCGACATATTATGCTGTTTTGATATCTCCCAAGCTGAGATTCTGTCAAAAGGACCCATAACAGCCGTGGATAGGACCGTACATCACTCACGTCATATCGCTGCCAATTTGACAGAGAAGATGAGGGAGGATGTCCGACTTCTCAAATCATTTGTGCGGGCTAGTCACGCCTATGGCGACATGTGTGCAGTGGGAAGAATGGGCTTCACCGGGTATGCGTTAGAACTTCTCGTAGTCGCTGCGGGTTCGCTTGATGGTGCATTGAAAGCATTGGCCGCCCTAGGTCAAGCACCTCACGACCCTCTGAGTCGATCGTTGGAGCAACTAAGGAAGGTCCCAGCTTTTCGCGACGACATCATCTTCATTATAGACCCTGTCGACACTGAAAGGAATGTGGCTTCCAGTTTTTCACCCCGAGCTTACAGATGGCTGAAGAAAAGAATCCAAGATATCAGGAGTGAAGAAAAAGCCGGGAAACACAAAGTGGTAATGGACGCCTTTCTGGAAAGCCCAATCCCGACAGGTACTTTGCCTGACTGGCTTGTTCCCCATGCCTTGGCCTACGAGTTTACGTCCGATGGGTCAGTGCATTATACTGTTCTTAGAGACAAGCTATACAGGTTGGCACGGAAGGTCTCTCTCCAATTGAAACGTGAACGGACTGGAGAATTACGATTCGGAAACGTATTGACTGAAGTGTACTTCGAAGATGCCACATTTTCGATTGGTTTCTTGGTTGAGAGCCCTGCCGCTGAAGAATCGTATGAAAGAAAGGGGCCGCCAGTAGACCTCACTGAGGGAGCAAAGGAGTTCAGGAGAACACACAAGAAAGTGTCTGAGAGAGATGGTTTCCTGTGGACCATTGAGAGAAGGGAATGGACAGATGCTTTCGTGCTTGCTGATAACATTGTAAATCGGAGCCCCATAAATGGACTCGCCCGTAGTCCTGACAGGGGAAAAGTTTCTGCTAGAGTGTTGAATGCGCTCTATCTGTACGCAGTTCCTGTGGAAAGCATTTTGCTAGAACAATGGCAAGGATTTAAGGAGCAAAGCACTGAGTAGGCTAAGTGACCAATCGTGCCGTCGGAGATTGCTTTCATTTCCCACCCAAAATCAATACTACATAGACAGCCCTTTCCAAGGCCACATCTTGAGTCCTTTGATAGTCCTATCAGGGTTCAGATGGCTGAGAAACATCTGTCAGAGAAAGGCATGCTCCAAACAATGAGTAGAGTGAAAGCACCTAAGGCGACTCCAGAGGATGCATTGCTCGTTCATTCTGCGTATCTCGTTGATACTGTTGGATTGATGTCAGATCTGGGTAGTGGAGAGCTTGGTGATGGAGCCTATGCGAGCCCGGATCTTCTGGAAACCGCTCTCATAGCAGTGGGAGGTTCTATGAAAGCAGCGGAGCTTGTGGTGTCAGAAGAAACCAAACACGCATTCGCATTGATGCGACCTCCGGGGCACCACGCGAGTGTGTCAACACCAATGGGGCTCTGCTACTTCAACAACGTAGCAATCGCAGTGAAACACATCATGAAACGCCACGGCATAAAACGTGTGTCAATTCTGGATTTTGACGCCCATCATGGAAATGGCACATCCGAGATATTCTACACACACCCTGGAGTCCAGTACATCTCGCTACACGAATATGACTACGAGAACTTTGGATTGGGGCATTACGAGGAGATTGGCTACGGAAAAGGAAAAGGTACAAACATCAATATTCCCTTGCTTGAAGCGTCTCCTGACGTTTCCTACAAGACGGCAATAGAGAGAGTTGTGCGGCCCGTTCTTGAATCCTTCAGGCCCGAAGTTGTTGCCGTTTCAGCAGGCTACGACCCGCACTATGCTGACCCTGTTGGCAATATGAATGTCGACAGCTCGACGTTCTGGGAGTTCGGACACGCGGTCAAAGAGGTTGTAGATGCACTTGGAGCAAAGGGATCATTCTGGATTCTTGAGGGAGGGTATAATCCTCTAGTTCTGGGCCCCTGCATTGAAACAAGTCTCCAAGGGTTACAGGGGAAGAGAAAAGAGAAACTCGACGATCAGGTTATCCGAGAAGTAGAAGATGAGCTCGTTGACGCCAACAACCAAGTGTTTGATAAAGTCCTAGAAACCCTAGCTCCCTTCATGTAACTTCATTTCCAACGCTCTACACCCTGACGGCATGGACAAGATTTTAAGGTCAACCGG
>WTCK01000079.1 GCA_013138615.1 Candidatus Thorarchaeota archaeon
CACGGAGCGAGCAGGACAATCCATCCCTTTTGGTCATGACGCACCGCATTCCAAGCTGCATGAACACCCTTGCCAGCCTGATAGAGGTTCAACGCAAGCTCACCTACTGACACAAACACAATATCACCAGGCTCATCAACGTCAACCACTCTCAATTTCTTCAAAGGCGCAGCCGCTGCTTTATGGCACTCAATCAGATCGCCTGCTTGCATGTACACCATTTCGCCGTGGTGAATAATTGTGTCAATGCAAAACATTGGAAGATCAGCTTTCACGATTGTGGCAATCTCAATCATGTCCTCGATGACCGGATTCCCATCGCAGTTTCCAAGGCTGCAACCACGGTTGAAACCAAGTTCTAGGTCAAACATCCTTGGATGGTTCACACGAATGGTTTCCCGACCAGCGACACCAGGGCAAAAGAGCTTGACAGTTCCTGCTTGCCCTGCGAAATAGTGGTACTCAGAGTCACTCAACGGAATTACCAAGCTTGAATCTAGAACCCTCTCATCAATGAGGATAGGCGTTCCTCGAGTGCTATTGCCAAGATGACGGTTTCCATCATCGCAATTGTGGATGAGCAGGTTGTCATTCCAATCAGCAAGCAGCTCGTCATTCAGAATCCGCGCCCTAATCTTGTCTGGCGTAGGGGGAGTGTGAGACCCACTCGCAATGAGAATCTGGATGTCTTCCTTCCGGACACCAAGACTCAGTAACCGCTCAGTAACAAGAGGCAAAAGGATTCTCGTGTGGATGTTCGGCCTTGTGTTGTCATCGATAAGGAGGGTTATCTTCTTGCCTTCTTTGTACAGACCCTTGACCAAGTCATCAAAAGGCTTGGATCCTATCGGGTTCGCCAGAACCTCGTTGAACTTGGCCTTGAAATCCGTGAAGTCGGACTGATATTCAGCAATCTGAAGGACCGTTACGTCAGTCAAGTCAGTTGGAATGAACTCATCGACTGTAACAGTGCCATACTTGAGTGGAGTTTTGTGGTAGGACATGCTAATTCCCTCTTCGCAGATGACTGGTCGCGATATGTAATGATTTCGGTTTGTGATTTATCAGTTCAACTAGTTGTGAACAGCGGCTATTCGCTTCGCGCATCCCCCTTGAGAACATTTATATCTTAGACAAGTCTAACTTTTACATAAGTTAGACGAGTCTAACATTTTTCAATACTGTGCGGGCAAGTCATAATGCAGAGAGGAATCACCAACATGACCGCAGACGACAGAAAGTCAGAGACGAGCATCGAAGCCAAACCACTGACGACGATTAAGGATGGTACAATGTGCAGGCTAGTTGACGTAGTCGAGCGGGGACCAAGGTTCCGACGACGCATGGCAGGTCATGGAAGGCGAGGAGCAGGACACGGTGGTCGTCACAGAGGGTTGGGAAGGCATCACCATCGAGAGATGGTGAGACGCATTATGGATCTAGGTCTCACGAGGGGCTGTACGTTTCTAGTGGTTCATGGAGGAGGCAGAGGTCCTGTATTGGTTGAAGTAAGGGGAACGAGAATAGCTCTCGGACATCGCCTCGCCGCCAAGATTCTTGTTAAGGAGGTCTAAGGGACCATGAAGATTAGCGTCGCCCTAATTGGCAATCCAAACGTCGGCAAGAGCGTTATATTCAACAACCTCACCGGTCTCAAGCAGCACACTGGCAACTGGCCCGGCAAGACAGTGGAGATGAAGGAGGGAAACTTCACCTACAAGGACCAAGAGTTCGAAATCATCGACCTCCCCGGAGTCTACAGCCTTAGCGCCCGTTCGGAAGATGAAGAAGTAGCTCGAGATTACTTGATAGACAACCGGCCCGATGTGGTCGTGGATATTCTAAACGCTTCACAACTCGAGAGAAACCTCTACCTTGCACTCCTGCTTATTGAGCTCCAAGTGAATCTCGTTATTGTATTGAACATGTACGACGTGGTTGAAGGCCGAGGGGATAAGATTGACATCGAAAGGCTTTCCGAGCGTCTAGGCGTGCCAATCGTTGTGACCACGGCAACGAAAAAGGAAGGCATGGATGAGCTGAAAGAAGCTATTCTCAGAGCTGCTCCCAACCACGTTGCAGCGAAGCTGGCTGGCGCCGCCGATACTACGGAGGAACAACACAAGCCAGGCGAAGATCCCAAGAGAAACCACTTGCACTACCACCCGAAACTCCATCATCATGGTCAATATGAACGCCTCCGCCCGCCCGCAATCAAGTACAGCAACAGAATCGAGAAGCGCTTGAAGCAGATAGTTATGATTCTTGACAGCGAACCAGAGCTAATGGAACGCTTCCCGCCCCGTTATCTTGCGCTAAGAATCCTCGAACGGGATCCCGATATCCTATCACTCATTGAGAATCAAGAACTCAAGGATGCCCTTCTGGAGGTGACCTTATGAAAGTGTCAAGCGAAATCCTCGATGTCGAAGAAGGAGTGGACCCTCAGATTGTACTGGCTAACGAAAGATATTCAATAATTGGCGAGATTCTATGCGACGTCTATGAGCCGGGTCATGCGAAATGGAGATGGAGTGACTCGTTGGACAAGGTGTTCCTCAATCGGTACCTCGGACTACCCATATTTCTTGTGATAATCTGGTCCATGTTCAATTTCACATTCCAGGCATCAGCCGTCTTCATGGCGATTATCGAAGCGATCTTTGAATGGATAGGCAGCTATACATCTCAGATTCCAATCCCATGGCTTGCATCCTTACTCACAGATGGAGTAATCGGGGGAGTTGGTTTCATACTTGTATTCGTCCCACCGATTATGTTCATGTACTTTGCAATCTCAGTCCTCGAAGATAGTGGGTACCTCACGAGGGCCGCATTCGTTATGGACCGCATCATGGTCAGAATGGGTTTGCAGGGCAGATCATTCATACCACTTCTACTGGGATTTGGATGTACAGTGCCAGCTATCATGGCAGCAAGGACAGTGGACGGCGAATCGAATCGATTGACCACAATCCTAGTGAGCCCACTCATGTCATGCGCCGCAAGATTGCCGGTCTATGTATTGATTGCAGGTGTCTTCTTTCCGGACATTGCGGGAACAATTGTCTTCATGCTGTACATCTTGGGGATTGTAATGGCAGTCAGCATGGCGTTGGTTTTCAAGAGAACCATCTTCAAGGAGGAGTCTACACCATTGCTCATGGAACTCCCGATGTACCAAGTCCCAACGTTTCATGGGTCCATCATCCACATGTGGGAGAGATCATCGATCTTCCTGAAGAAAGCAGGAACATATCTTCTGGCAGGAGCCATTATCCTCTGGTTCATATCGAACACTGGTCCCGGTGGGTTTGGTGTGCCTGTTGAGGAATCCTTTGTTAGCATACTCGGGCACTTCTTCGAGCCGATATTTGCACCGCTAGGCTTCAACTGGCAAATTGTGGCAGCTCTGATCTTTGGCTTGCTGGCGAAGGAAGTAGTCGTCGAAGCGATTGGCATCATCTACGCAGTTCAGGGAGAGGCTGCATTAGCTGGGGCTTTGGCCGCAAGCATCACTCCCATCTCGGCAATCGCGCTCATGGTGTTTGTCTTGCTTTATACGCCCTGTATCGCAGTAATTGGCACAATAAGAAAGGAAACAGGTTCCAACAAATGGACTGTGTTCTCAGTAGCATACCAGATAGTGCTGGCATACGTGGCGGCGCTTGTCATAGTTGTTGTAGGAGGGTTGCTGATTGGATAAGAGTGGAGGATTCTACTCGAGTACTTCCGCGGATTTCAAAACTGCGGCCATATTCGCTGCTCTTGCTGGCGCTTCTTACGGCATACTTGGTGTGTTGCAGATTCTCGTGGGAATCGGTTTGGTTAATCCCAACTCGCTCATTAGCGACCCATTAGGCGGAATCATGCTGGTTGTTGTTGCTCTTGTATACATCTCCGGAGTTCGTCCTTTACTTGGGGAGGATCAGGAGGGCTATGCCTACTTAGCAGTTGGAGCGATTATAGGGGGCATTCTTTTTGTTCTGCAGCTTGTCATCTTGGGGACTAACGCTTTGGGTTGGTGGCTACAACTTGAAGACTGGAACGAGTGGATTCTTCTCGGTGACTTAACGCCCGCGTTATTGCTCTTTCTCCCAGTTTTTATGGTATCGATACCGATGCACAAAGAAAAGAGAGGGCAGAAAACGAAAACCGATAATGAGAAGGGGGATGCAGACTAATGCTCAAGAAGATACTCCAGCTATTAGTGAATGACGGCATCCTCTACAAGAGAGAGATGGCTGAACGTGTGGGAGTGCAGACGGAAACCCTAGATGACATGTTGAAGATTCTGCTTGAGAGAGGCTACCTCAGGCTCTCTGAATGCGATACTTCTGAGAAGATCGTTTGTTCGAGCTGTCCATCCGCAGGCAGCTGCAACACCGAGGTATCAGGACAAGCATACTACGTGACTGCAAAGGGTACAAGGTACGCAAAGCGTTAAGGAGGGAATAGCGATTATTCACGGAAAAATCAAGGCGACCAACCGAAGCAGAGCCGACTCGAGGCTTACAAGAACTCTTCAGGAATACATCAAGACAATTCACATTCTTGAGAAAGAGAAAGGCTCAGCCGCAGTCACTGATATCGCTTACTCATTAGGTGTCAAGGCGCCAAGTGTCACTTCTGCCCTCAAGAGACTTC
>WTCK01000094.1 GCA_013138615.1 Candidatus Thorarchaeota archaeon
TATCCCAGATGATCTTGGATGGGATGCCGATTTCAGGTGCAATCCTAGGCATTGTCGCTTTAGGCGCTCTTTTCAACATCAACAAGATGCGGAAAGGTGGCGGTTCCAGCGGCGGGTACCAAGTCTAGAATAGATTGACGACTCTCGACGCGATTTTAGTCGGGGGCCGTCAACCCCTTTCTTTTTTCTCGACAACAAGCTTTGTTTTCTCGGGTTCATTCTTCAGCAGCTTTATCTTTGAACGCATGTCACAAACCTAGTGTGATGTCGGATGCCGCTTAAGGATTCACTCAATGGATACCTTCGTTTGCACAGGGACTTCTTTGGAATTCCACAGCCAAAAACCGGTAACCCCGATGTTGGTGTGCTTGGAATACCTTACGATTTGACATCAAGCTATATGCCAGGGGCTCGCTTTGGTCCCGATGCCATTCGAAAGGCTACAGATAGTGAACGGTCGCATAGCTATCCACTAGGTATTGGTCAACCACCTGCCAATAATGACAAGGCACTTTCCAAGCGAATTACTCTGGAGGATATCGGAGACCTCGAGGTTTCACTTAGACTTCCTGAACAAGCAATGCTCGACATTACTGAAGCTGCAGCTAAGCTGGCTGAGCAAGGTAGTTACTTGCTATTCATGGGCGGTGATCACTTTATCACTTACCCCTTATTGAGGGGGCTCAGCCGCGGCAACCCTGGAACATATGGACTAGTCTATCTCGACGCTCATGCTGATTTCTATCCTACCTATTCCGGTCATCAGTACTCGCACGCAACTACATTGAGAAGAATCCTCTCAGATGGCTTGATTGACAGGGTTAACTTGTTAACCCACGATTTAAGGGCAGCTCTCCCTGAGCAGAAGGCAGAATTAGTAAAAACACCTCATTCTTTGAAGTCATTCTCCAATGCAATCAATAAGATAGCAAATCGAGTGGACATCATCTACATCTCTATTGATCTGGATGTTCTGGACCCCAGTATTGCACCTGGAGTTAGTCATCCGGAATCAGGGGGCCTCAAAATAGTTGAACTCACTGAACTGTTGAGAGCTTGCTTTGCTACAGGCAAGGTGAAGTACGTAGACATTGCAGAGCTAAACCCACTGATTGATACTACAGGTCGAACATCCATTGCTGCCCGAGACGTGGTCAAGGAGATTTTCACCGGTTTTGCTAGTCAGAAGGATTATAAGTAGTAATTGCACATAACGCGATTGGCTGAGATGAGCCATTAGAGTGGGCTTACTATGGAGAATACCGTTTCACGTGTCAGTGAGGTCCTTCGAGACCTAGGTTTCGGTGCACATGAAGCGGAGGTTATTGTTGCGCTGAACAGATTGGAATCTGCAACCGTGTCAGAGCTGGCTTCGGTCACTGGGATCCATCATGCCAATCTTTACACTATACTTGATGGGCTTGTTGGGAAGGGAATAGTTGTGAGCAGTGGGGGGCGACCAAGAGTCTACGGCTTTGCTCCGCTTTCTCACTTGAAGGACCTTCTGTCAACAAGAGTCAATCAGTTGATTGCTGACCTTAAAGAGTTGCAAAAAAATCGGGAACCCAGTCAGGTTGTGCCGGCACTTGTCTACACGATACGTGGCATGAGCGAAGTCCATGCCAAAATGCTAAGGATGCTTAACAATTCAAAAAATAGGATAATGATTGCTGCTCCAAGCTTATTGGAATTGGGAGATTCTATTATCGAAGCGCTTCAATTAGCATCTGAACGAAGAGTCGTCATTAGAGCAATCTTCGGCACCAAATCCACTACTCACGGGTTCGACATCCAGCAACATATTAAGGACGACACAATGGCAATCAACTTGGTTGTCGATGGTGAGGAAGCCATGATTTCGATGCCAGATCTATCCGTTTGTGGATGGGTCGATAACTCTCTCATCTCACTGCAACTCGAGAGTTTTCTCGAGCAGACATGGAAAACTATCAAAGAGGTTTGACCAATGACGGACTATGATGTTATCATCGCTGGTGCAGGTACCGGCGGAGCAACAATGGCATACACACTGGGGAACAAAGGCCACTCTGTTCTCCTCATCGATAGAAAGCAGAAGGACCAGATTGGCTACAAGACGTGCGGAGATGCTCTCGGCTCTCACCACCTCAAGGAGCTGGATAGCCTTGTAGGTCTGCCAAAGATGCCAAAGGGAATCGTCGAGTACGATGTGGCCGGAATAGACATTATTGCTCCTGATAGAGAGCACAGACTCAGAATGGCTGGACCCACAACTAGCGGTTTCTCATTTAACCGATTGAAGTTGGGACAGTGGATGCTCTCAATCGCAGAAGACGCTGGTGCGACCGTCATGGCGTCCACACGAGTGAAGCGGTTGATGTTTGATGGAGGTAAGGTTTCTGGCGTTAAGATCATGGAAGAGGGTTCTAACTCTGACAAGGAACTGACCGCAAGGATTGTTGTGGATGCCACCGGCGCCGTTGGAATGCTTCGACGTCAACTTCCCGAGTCTTCACCCGTAGAAAGGACAATAGCAAAGGAGGACTTCATGGTTGCAGTTCGCGATAGCTATGAAACCCCCGATTACACCTTTGAAACCCCGGACATCCTAGACATATATTGGGATCAAGAACAGACGCTGGGTGGCTACATCTGGGTTTTCCCGCAAGGCCCGAATAGGGTCAATGTTGGCTGCGGATTAATGACGATTCCAGGTCACAAGAAGCCACAGGATATTTTCAATAACTTCGTTCGGAAAAATTGGGATTTCATGAAGACCAAGCTGGTTGAGGTTCATTCAGGGGGTGGAATAGCTCCAGTGCGCCGTCCAATAGACACACTTGTTGATGACAACTTCATGCTCGTTGGAGATTCGGGAGCACAGGTTAACCCAATTCACGGAGGAGGAATAGGATCGTCCATGCTTGGTGGTGCGCAAGCCGGGATTACTGCTTCCGAGGCGATTGAGCAGAACGACACTTCAATCACCGCACTATGGCCTTACAACCCAAGGTACATGGAGAGCTATGGAATCAAGCAAGCGTCTCTTGACGTCTTCAGGTGGTTCCTTCTTAACATTACAAACGAAGACATCAACTTCGCCTTCAAGAAACAGATTGTGAAGGCGAGCGATTTGCTTAGCACAAGCATGACCGGAAAAATGTCAATGGGATCAGGAGAGAAGTTCAAACGTCTGGTGTCAGGTGTTGGAAAGGTTCCTTTGCTCATGCGAATCAATAAGATTGGAAAGATTATGGAGGATGTCAAAGCTGTCTACGCAGCATATCCTGACTCTCCAAAGGGTCTCCAAGACTGGAAAGCACGACTTGCTCCAATCTACAATGCTGCCAAGAAGGCATAGAGCATGCGAAGAGTGGGCTCAGCTGCGGGGATTGACCTCTTCGCTCCAGCTGACGCCTACTTCTCATATTTCAACAGCCCGTATATTGGTCACAAACAAGGCGCTTCGATCGATATCTATCCGAGTCATGGGGAATGGGGCGGTCCCGCCTACTCTCCTATCGCAGGTCGAATCATTCGTGTCAAGAAGATGAGAATGGGCGAAAAGAAGCTTTTCCCTTCCGATGAGGTGGACTTTGGCATAGCCATTGCACCAGAAGGGTCTACTGATATTGTCCGCATCTTGCATTGTGTCCCAGAAGTCGATGAGGGAGCGACAGTTGAAGCTGGGCAACGATTGGGGTCTCTTCTTAGGTCACGCTACTTCAACTACTGGACTGGGCCTCACTATCACATAGAGATAATGAATATCCGCGATTTCAACAGATCTACCAAATCATATCCTCTCACCGTCGACCTGACCCCCGTGCAACAGACACAACAGGAGAGCGTTTCTGAACTCGAATGCTTGATTTCTAGAGTTACTGATGATGTCATGATAGCAACCACAGACGACTCACCCAAAGCCGTTTCCAGAAACATTGTTGGGCACGCAGCCTACTGTGGGAGCGATAGAAGACATGGTATTTTGGATGCTGGAGTCCCCCATTATAGCCACGGCGGAATTCTAGGCTTTGGCAAATCCGTTGAAGAAAGCACGGTCACCGCGTGGAGCACCGACATCGGATACGCCGCAGGGAGCTTGGATAGTCGCCTTTCCTTCAAGAGGGGTGGGCCGGTCCAGCTAATATTCGAAGACGAAATCATTAGGGGAGTTTCATGTTTTGCATTTACGAAAAAGCAAACAGTGAAGGGAGCCCCACCCATCATAATGATTCCTCAACAATACGGTGGATTCTCTGAAAAATTCGCGGAGGGGGATGTGGGTGTCCTTTCCTTCAAGCGCCTAAATGACATCGTTAAAGAGTAACAGATAGTCTTGACACACGATTGCTTTGGTCGACTTGGTACGCCTTTCGTTGGGCACTGCTATAGAAGTGGGACTTGAAGAAGGAGCAAACGATCCGAATTTTACCACTGCATTCATTATGACCCATAGCGAAAACAAGTGTTCCGCCAATTGCGCGTTTTGTCCTCAAGCACAGGATAGTAGTTCATCCCCTCACATGCTGTCGAGGATTGGGTGGCCTGAGTACAAGCTTGACGATTTTATTCATCACCTGCGGCCAGGATTAAACTTCAGAAGAGCATGTATTCAATGCTTGAACTATCCAACAGTTGTGGATGATGTTGAGGAGATACTTGCTGCCGTCAAGACCAAAACAAAACTACCCGTATCCATTTGCATCCATCCACTGAGTCTGGAAGAAATGAAACGCCTGCAACAGGCCGGAGCGCAAAAGATAGGGATTGCTATGGATGCATGCACTCCCGAGCTATTCGATAAGATCAAGGGTGCGGGTCGTAAGGGACCGTACCAATGGGACCACCATCTTGAAGCCATGCAGCAGGCGCTAGATATATTCGGTCCCGGAAACGTCACCACTCATCTCGTTATTGGTCTAGGTGAAACAGAAGCGGAAGCAACTGAGTTCATCATCAAGATGTATGAAATGGGGATAACCGTGGGACTATTTGCGTTCACTGCAATTCGAGGTACAGCATTAGAGGAAACGAGTCAGCCTGCCCTAGAGTCCTACAGACGTTTGCAGGTCCTGAGATATCTTGTCGCCAACAAATTGATTGATCGTGAAGGGGTTTCCGCAGATGCAAGGGGTAAACTCGAGCTGAAAAGCGATGCCGCATGGCTCAGGGAATCTTTATCATCAGGCGAGGCGTTTAGAGTTACAGGTTGCAGTGGCTGCAATCGACCGTACTACAACGAAAGGCCTCGCGGACCTATGTACAATTACCCTAGACCCCTATCAGAGGATGAAGTACACAAGGCTCTCGCAGAGGCAGGATTCATGAGCCGCGATGGAAGAGTTTAGATTCCTCGAACTATGCGTACGCAATGCCTACGAGAACATGGCTGTTGATGAAGCAATAACGCTAGCCATTAAAGAG
>WTCK01000142.1 GCA_013138615.1 Candidatus Thorarchaeota archaeon
TTCGAACCCGAGTGCGAGCAAATCTAGAGTGTTCTCATATGTGAACCGCCTGACATCATCGAGACTGAGATGGGTGTCAAAGAAGTACTTCTCGTCATTGGTCATCTGGAAATACAGACGTGTGTCAAACTTATCCTGCATCCATTTGGTGAACATCCATGTTGGAAGATGACCAATGTGCGTGTGACCACTGGGACCGCGACCTGTGTAAAGAATGAACTTATTCTTCTTCTCGTACTCGTCGAGAATCCAATCAAGGTCTCGATGTGAGAAGAAGTAGTCCCGATCTAGCATGATATGTCTGTCTTTTGTAATCTTGTTGATTCGTGCCTTCAACTCGGGGGTTATTCTCTGCGTGCCGAACTGCTTGATGAGGCGATCATAATCAATCTTGCCTCGGACCTCCCAGGGGGTGACGAGCATATCCATTTCTTCGTCGTTATTGGCCATCATGAGACCTCTCAGTAGACTAACCGTTCAGTCGAGGGAATTCCAATTAAGGCTGATGGTTCTTTGTAACATTGCTTCCATCGAAACGGCAATCCGATTCCTACTTGGATTGCAACCAGCCATCCGATCGTCATAAGCTTGACGTACGCTGCTGTCACGGCATGGAACGGCGCTTCGAGCGAGAGTAAAAAGTCAAAGAGCTATGCTAAAAAGGCGATTCATATCATCTTGCTGAAATGGTGACCCCAATAACAGGGGCTGATTCAATATGCAGATTGATGAATATGAGTTTGAAGAGGAGATGACTCTTGCCTCGCTCGCCGAACTGTTCTCCAAATTGTCAGAGGATGTCAAGGAGGGGCAAAGGCTTGAACTACGAATGCCTAGCTTAAAGGCGGGTGCAATTGAGTTACCTCTTGGTGAACCTGTGGAAACCGGCTTGGAAGTAAGTCTGAGAAAACAATCAATCCGTCTCAGTATCACATTGTCATGGGCCATAGTAGAACCAAAGGAGGAAGAGTAGATGACGGAGTCTGATGATATCGGTAGAACTCAGATACTTGAACACTTGAGAGTCATTATCGATAAGCAAGCGACAATCAGCGAGCTGATAAACAGCAAGCTCTGTTGTCCAGACAGCACATCCTTCCAAGAATGGATAGAGAAGCGTCAGAAGATATCACGTCAACTAAAAGGACTTGTAGAAGCCTACAAGTTTTCGGCCAGATTGCCGCAAAACGACCTTGGCATTACGACCCAAGCAGCGATGTCCTACTTGCTGAAGATTCAGTGTTCTTTTGCACACGTTTCAGCACTGATAGATATGGTAAGGAATGATAACTTCAATGAAATCTACATGGATTCCTTGACGAACATTGCACAGAAAGTCAACGAACAATTTCTGGCTTTGAGCAACTTAGCTAAGCTGTGCAAGGAGGAGTCCGAATCGGCAGCGTCCGCTCTCGAAACAGTGCGGCGTTTGGAACGCGAAGTTGATGAAGATAACATCGTCATTTGCCGCCAGATTTCCACAGCCACTGGGGGAAATTCTGACTTTCTTTGTTATATGATGAGGAAGATAGTTTCAGACTTGGAACATATCTCGGACTACCTGAAGGAAAGCGCGGTCATTATCGCTGAAATCTGAGGTGCGATTGGTTGGCTCTGGAAACCCCCCTGCTTTTCCTAGCTGTCATCATTCTCATAGCAGGGGCTGCGCTAGCGAAAATTGCTGGTAACTACAAGTTTCCATACCCGATTCCGCTAATCCTTGCAGGACTTTTGCTTGGCCTGTGGATACCTGCCGAGGGTCTTACTGACCTGATAGGACTAGATTTCATCGCTCAGCTTACTCTAGCTACAGTTCTTTTCTACGCGGGACTCACAATGAATATCAGGGAACTATCTGCTTCAGCGAAACTAATCCTGCTACTATCCACACTGGGTGTACTAGCAACCGCACTTGTTGCTGGTGTTACAATACTCGCCGTCTTCCCAGCAGTTGGTCTGTACGTGGCATTCTTGATTGGTTCGATTCTGACACCAACAGATCCCGCAGCTCTATTCTCCGTCCTTGAATCAAGCGGAGTTCGAGTGAAAAAGAAGCTCTCATCCATACTTGAGGGAGAAGCTGTATTCAATGACGCTACTGCAGTAATACTGGTCCTAACTGTGTTTGTCGCTGGAGTAGTCCCAGAGCTGGAACAGACAGCTGGGGGCATGCTAACGGAGTTTGTCCTAAGCATAGGACTTGGAGTGATTGTGGGACTTGGAGTGGCATTCGCAGTTGGGAAAATCATTCTCATGACTAAAGACGATACCAACGTCACCATTATGACTGCCTTAACGCCCATACTAGCTTTTGGAATCGGAGAAGCGATAACCGGGTTTGGGCAAGCAACAGTGGGGCTTGGAATCCATCCAGGAATATTGTCTGCTGTATTCGCAGGGATATTCATGGCTAATCCACGCAAGCTGGGTCTTGATCCCCTGCCTCGAGTTTCAATGCGAACAACGATGAAGAACGTTTCATTTGCATTTGAGATTGTCATCTTCCTCTTAATGGGACTCACAGTCGATACCCAATTCATACTAACAACGCCGAACATCCTCCCTCTGGCAATCGGCATAGCAGCATTAGTCATCTTTGTGGCTAGGCCAGCAATTGTCTTCGCGATTACTATGCCAGATCGGAGCATTACAATGAAAGAACGACTCTTTCTAAGTTGGGCAGGCGTGAAGGGAGTCGCTAGCGCCGCCCTTGCAGCAATAGCGGTTGCGGTGATAACCAATCCAGCAT
>WTCK01000179.1 GCA_013138615.1 Candidatus Thorarchaeota archaeon
ATTTTTGGGCCGTGAGCTGGAGTTCAGTTCACGCGAACCCTCGACCAACAAGTTTCTCATTCCCGCAGGAAATCTGCAGGAGCTAAGAGCCTGTCGCTCCACCTGGCTAAGCCACTGGCCCACGGAACGGTCGTTCGCTTCTCTTGGTTTATAGGGATTGCGGTATTGCTGGCTTTCGTCTTGTCGTAAGTCACATAACAAGGATTGATCTAGCGGCCAACGTCTTCAGGCAAAAATGAATTTTATTAGATAGTTGCATGAAATCAGTTAATTTATATGAGTGAGTTGTCCAGAGTTGCATGAAATCGGTTAACTGCTATTCGCAGGGATTAATGATGTCCATCGGAATTCGCTATCCAACAACGCAGCAGAGTACTATCTGGCTGAGAAGAAGGCAGAATAATTTGCCGTCGGACATCGCCAAGGAATTAGCGGTTTCAAGACCATATGTGAGTCAAGCGCAGAGAATAGCGGAAGAGCGAATTGAGAGTCTTCTTAGACATACAGCAAAAGTGAACCGCCTTGTTCTCCAAAATATGAGTCCGGAATATGGTTTTGCGGTGGGTTATTGTCACGCACACGATTCCTTAACGTACATCACCTATTCTCACAAGATGGGAGTACAAGTCTGGTTTTCACACGAGGGTGATTGTGATAGCTGTGACATGAGGGAAAATTGCGACAAAGTGCTTCGGAATTTGGCAGAAGAGTGGGAATTGCCTCTGCCAAAAGGCTTGGCACCTACTGAACTTGGTGAGAAACTTTTCAATTTGATAATGAGGCGATTGCAATGGAAATAGAACAACTAGATGAATTCAATGGGATTAAGAGAGTTTGTCGCCTTCCGGCAGCCGCGTCAAGGCCGAGGTTGGTGCAGATTGGAGGGAGAAAACTTCTGTGGATAGGTATTGTGTTTATTATGTTGGGCTGGTTCATGCTACTCTTTATGCCTCTAGGTGTGGTACTCGTTCTTTATTCACAGAAGCCACATCTAAGGTCGGGAATCAGTTTCGTGAGGTCACACAAATCAAAGATTGTATTGATTCTAGTAATTCTTGGTTTTCTTGCATGGTCACCTTGGATGACTAATGACTATGCAATAGATTTAGTGACAGATCGTCTTGGAGGACCTGAGGAACCATATGATTATCTCGGGTCAACAATTCCAGTAGTTGATGTGCCTAAGGACGTCGTTAGAGTACCATTTGGAGCACTAGTCTACTTCCCGGGCGAAGCCATGTTCATAGTCACCTTTTGGGGCGGGGTTCTCTGATGTTGATTACAAAGGTTGCATAAGTCATATAACGAACCGGAGTCTAGCGGCCAACGTCTTCAGGATAAGGAGGCTCTATGCTTGAGCGACCACAAGAAGCTTTACGATGAAGTATTTGGACTTATAGAGAAGCATGACACATGGATGCAGAATACAATCAACCTCATTGCATCAGAGAATGTGTCATCACCAGCTGTTAGGTCTGCAATAGTCAGTGACTTTCGAGACCGCTATGCAGAGGGCTGGCCGGGAGAGAGGGTGTATGCAGGTTGTAAGTACATCGACGAGGTGGAGCTAATCTGCATAGATCTCGCTGAGAAACTGTTCAAAGCAGAGTTTGCAGACGTGCGGCCAGTGTCCGGAGTGGTTGCTAATCTGGTGATGTACACCGCAGTTATGGCACCCCTGGATAGGATGATGGCTCTTTCAATCGCACATGGCGGACACATCTCTCATGCTAGGAAGAACTTGGGGGGAACTGCCGGAGCAATAAGAGGCCACAAAGTGAGGAATTGGATCTTTGACGATAATGAATTCAACATCGATGTTGATGCAAGCATGAAGCTGATCAAGAAAATGCAAGCAGACGGGAAGGAGATCAAGTTCTTGCTCTTCGGTGGCAGCGTGTTCCCATTCCCACATCCGGTGAAGGAGTTCCGAGAGATTGCTGACGAATACGAAATGAAGATTGGCTATGACTCAGCGCACGTTTCAGGCCTGATTGCAGCAGGACGATTTCAGGATCCGTTGAGGGAGGGTGCAGACATCATGACTGCCTCGACACATAAGACCATGCCTGGCCCGCAGCACGGCATTGTTTTGTCCAAGGCTGAATTCGCTGAACCGATTAAGAAGGCATCATTCCCAGGAATGCTTAGCAATCACCACCTCCACAACGTGGCCGGACTCGCGGTAGTACTCGCAGAGATGACTGAGTTTGGAGATGCATACATGGACCAGATACTCAAGAATGCTAAAGCTCTGGCACAGGCGCTCCACGAGAGAGGATGGAAAGTGATTGCGGAACACAAGGGCTTCACAGAATCCCATGTGGTTTTAGCGGACATATCAGGCTCACCAATGAAAAACGGTCGAACTGTGGAAGAAGAGCTGGAGAACGCGAATATTGTGATTAATCGTAATCTTCTGCCGTGGGACAAGAAGATGGGACGCGACTACAAGACACCCGGTGGAATTAGACTGGGAACGAGCGAGATGACGAGACTGGGCATGAAGGAGTCCGAGATGGATGCAATCGCAGAGCTCATGCACCGTGTAGTCATGAAAGGTGAAGACGTGAACAAAATTGCAGCTGAAGTTGCAGAGTTTAGAAAGGGCTATCAAAAGGTCCACTATGCTTTCGACACTGACACGCCCGCATACGCACATTTGAGATTCATGTAAGGGACCACTGCAATCGTGGGGTTTGTGAGGCGAACTCTCATGGATACGAAAGAAGCACAGGATATGATACGTAGCATCTACCTAGAGAGAGACAGGACAAGAGGACTCGAGAGAACATTGCTTAGAACCTTCGAGGAACTTGGTGAACTGAGTGATGCAATCCTAAGAAGCAAAAGTAGAATCGAACTGTCTGATGAGATCGCAGATGTTTTTGCGTGGGTGTGCTCGATTGCGAACCTTCTCGACATCGATCTCTCCGAGGCGCTATACAGTAAGTACAGCGGAGTGTGCTCCAAGTGTGGAAAGACGCCCTGTGAGTGTACTGAAGCCCCCTGACTGAATCCCAACCCCTGACCTGTCAAAAGGATTAAAAGTTGACATCAGGCTCAGGTCATTGGTCCAGGAGATACATAGGCATGCCTAAGACCCAAAAGAAACGCAAGAAGAAGAAAGGTGAAGGACCGATGCCGTCAGGCGGAGCTGGTCTCATACGCTTCTTCGAAGACGAAACGCCTGGTATCAAGGTTGGGCCCACCTTGGTCGTGATCTTCGCATCTATGCTTGTGGTTTCAATAGTCATAGCGCACGTTGGAACGCAGCTCGGCTGGTTCTGATGGAACTATTCCATCAAACACGTTAGCTCACGCCCCAATGGTTATAAATGACCTAGAGCCGGGTCCCTCGACCTGAGTCTGGTGATTCTCAAATGAAAGTGAAGAGTGTCATGAACAAGTACTGTCCCCGCTGCCGACAGCACACTGAACATGCCGTTTCTGCCTACAAGAAAGGTAAGGACAGATCGAGGGCACAGGGGAAGCGTAGGATGACCAGGAAGACCAAAGGCTATGGTTCATTTCCAAAGCCTATTCAGAAGCGCTTCGCTAAGACAACAAAGAAGACCACGCTTAGGCTTCGATGCATCGAATGTGATTATACACTCATATCGAAAAGCATGCGGCTGAAGAAGGTAGAAATAGAAAAATCTTAGGTGATGTTAATGGGTAAAGGCGAAATCATTCAGCAGCCTAAGTCACGGTTCATTAAGGTGAAATGCCTTGACTGCGAGAATGAGCAAATTATCTTCAGCCACTCGACGACCGAGGTTAAGTGTCTGAAGTGTGAGAAGATACTGGCTAAACCATCTGGCGGAAAGGCTAAACTTGAGCCAACAGCTCGAGAACTGGAAGTGCTTCCATAATCCCGCCTGAGAAACGCTAGTTGGAGGTTTGTGGAGAATGGTTGTGAAACGTGCTGAGTGGCCACACCCCGATGAGTATGCGATTGCAGTTGCTACAAAGGTTGCCCCCTATGGCGCCTATGTCAAATTGCCAGAGTACGGTGAAAAGGAGGGTTTCATCCACATCTCCGAAGTTAGCAGCACGTGGGTCAGGAATATACGTAATCACATTCATGAGAACAAGCGAGTTGTTGTCAAGGTGCTTCAGGTTGATACGCATAAGAAGCATATTGACTGCTCCCTAAGGCGAGTTTCATCCGAGGCAAGGAGAGCAAAGAATAACGATTGGAAGCGTGCTCAGAAGGCTGAAAAGCTCCTAGAGCTGGTTGCAAAGGAGAATGATGTTTCGCTCGAGGAAATCTTTGAACAGATTGGCTGGCCCCTCGAGGATGTCTTTGGTGAGATATACAAGGGATTAGAAAGGGCCTCGGACTTGGGTGTTGATGCTTTTGAGGACGTTAAAGCAACCAAAAAGCTTCGCAAGCAGGTGGCCGACCTAGCTAAGGCGCGCATTGAGATACCGCAAGTTGAGATAGATGGGGAAATGACTATCCTTGTCTCAGGGCCAAAGGGTATTGATACGATTAAGAAGGCGCTAACAGATGGATTGGAACCGGGGAATATTGGAAAGTCGTCTATTGAGATATACGCACTGGGATCCCCACGATACAAGTTATGTATTGTTAGCCCCGACTATAGCGAAGCAGAAGAACTGCTTGCAGTTGTTCTT